>JBGVQH010000027.1:0-7386 GCA_045127475.1 Candidatus Scatosoma sp. | reverse complement strand
CTCCACACTAAAAAGTAGCTATTATATATAATATGTCGCGCGCACCTATGTTGCCACAAGAAAAAAACGGGCGGTCGCCCGTCCGTCCTTATCCTTGTTTATTTACAGCCGCTGCACGTTTTGCAATTCCCGCTGCATTTTTTGCTTGCCCTGCCCGTCGCGGAAAACATTTCACCCGAATAATCACGTTCTGTTTCTCCGCCGCAATCGGGACAAGACACTTTGTCCGTGTACACCTTGACCAGCTCGTCAAACTTCTTTCCGCAAATTTTGCATTTGTACTGTAAAAAGGGCATTTTTTTCCACTCCTTTCATTCTTACCCTTTCATTATACCCCCGCAGCGGAATTTTTGCAAGCGTTTCCGCCTACAAAATCGCTTTCCCGTTTAAAAAACCGTCGAAAAAGCCGTGCGCATCTACCCCCGATTTCTCAAAAGCCGATACCAGCGACCCCACGCTTGCCATCGAAAAACGGTTCGCCCCATAATACCGTTTTAAGGCAGCGAAAAAATTTTTATCCCCAACTCCTTTACGTAAAGTATCAAACATCACCAACGCTTTATCGTGCGCGATACAACGGTATTCATAGCCGCCCAAAAATTCGGAAAGGTGCTTTGTCATACGAGTATCCGTCCGCCCCAACACGCTGCCGTATACGTCGTAGCAGGAACGGTATTCTTTCAGCGCCCGTGCTACCAAATCTTCCCGCCTCACACCGTACTGTGTATGCCGTTCAAAAAAGCACGCTGCCGAATACGCCGCTAAGCCCTCACTTTGCCAGCTGTTTTCGATATGGTCGCTGCCCACCGTTTCCCCCCCACCATTGTCGAGCCACACCCTCCGCCAATGCCACCGTGCGTTCCCCGTCCGTTAAATTATTGGACAAAAACAGCAATCCCGAATAAGCGGCATAATCCAAACACAGCCCCGTTTCCGCAACGGAATATTCCCTGTACGGATATCCCCCGAAGGCACCCTCGTAATAATCGAACGCCTGCGCCGCCTTATCCAAGGTCGCCTGCGGCGTTTCATCCGCATAGTGGTAATACACAAGCTTATTATCGCCGACCTGTTTTTCCAAAACCTTGTACACACGCGAAAGTGTGAGCCCAAATTCTCGCGCGCTCGCACAAGAGGCAACGCAAACCTTTTTCGTTTCCAGCGTCCGCTCGACCACGCTCCCACCCGTTACCGCCACCGCGTACTCTTTCGGCAGGGTCAGCCGCAAGGAATAATCGGCGGCGTCCGTATAAAAGGGCGCACCCTCGGCATAGTACGCCGTTTCGTAAAAACCACCGTTTTTCACTCCGCAAAGGGTGGGATAAAAATTCCCGAGATTGACCGTCTTTTCCGTCACCCCCGTACGGTGATTGACCGCGGCAAGTTTCGTCAAAAAACCGATATCTAGTACGACTCTATCCCCTTGATAGAGCGTTTCGGGCAAGTACACGTACAGAATATTTTCGTCCTCCCCCATCACTTCCCAGCTCCTTGCGCCGTGCACGCTAGAAATCACCATTTCGCCGTAGCTTTCGCCGTCATAATATGCCGCTGCATGCAACGCCGTGGAAATAGGCTGATACAGAGCGTCTTTTCGATACGCGTTGGGGGCTAGGCGGAATTTTAAAAGAGAAACCGCGTCGCCGCCGTTTTCATAAGTAATTTTCGCCGTGCCTGCCAACGTACGGTTTTCGGGGGCGTATTCCGCTGTAATCTCATAGCGCGTATAGCTCATACACGGTTTTTTACAGCCGACGAACGAAAACAAACCCAGCGCCGCGCACCCGATTGCAAGCAGCATTGCCGCCATTTTCCTCAATTTCTGTTTCATATCCCTACTCCGCGAATTTTTTTCAACATATCCTATGCGCAAAGCGCAAAGAATATACCTCACCAAAGCGGAATAACGGCAGCCGTATAACACGACCGCCGTTTTTACATTGCGTTTATTAAAAATTATTTTTCTTCCAAAGTGAGGTATTTGGTGGGGTCTACACTCTTGCCGTTTTCCATTACTTCGAAATGCAAATGTGCGCCGTCCTTATACTCGTTGCCCGTAGGCTCAGCCACCGTCGCAATCACGTCCCCTTTCTTTACAGTTTTTCCAACCGTCAAACCGTCCGTTTCCGTCACGAAACGATACAATGTTTTCAGTCCATTCCCGTGCGACAGCACAATCTCCGTGCCCAGTAACAGATCGTCCTTGTAGACACTTTCCACTACACCGTCTTCCGCCGCAAGCACTTCCGTACCCACCGCCGCGGTAAAATCTACCCCCTCGTGCACGTAATACCAGCCCAGCGTTTGGCTCTGATGGAATCCGTAATCGTTTCCCACCGTTACAGCCGCTACAGGCGAAATCATACCCTCGGGCAACGTGATTACGGGCTCATCCCCGCTGTTCTCGCCGCCGTTTGACGAGGAGTCGCTAGTAATCGGGGGCAGACCGCCCGTCTGTTGGCTTGCGCCCGAATTCGTTACTAGCACCGCCACAATGATAATGGCAAGCAGTACCGCCGCGCAGCTAATCGCCGTGAACAAATAAAATTTCTTTTCTCCGTTCATGCGCTTTTTTTTGCCTTTTTTGTCCTTTTGTTCCGTCTTAGGCGCTTCGCTGCCCTCAAACGCTTTTTCTTTTTTTTCTTTCTTCTCGCTCGTTTCGTTGTTTTCCATGTTTAGCCTCCGAAAATCGTTTTGTATGTAAATGTTTGCCCGATGTTTTCCCATTTATACCTGTCGAAATATAAATTTTTCAACCACTCGGTTTGGGCAGACCCAAAACTTAAAATCCGTCGAAAATAATCGGCGTACCCACCGCACAAATATTCTCCGATACCGCGATATGCAGATTAATAACCTCGCCGCCCAAGTCGATACCGTTATCCCATTCGCCTACGTAGCAGTAATAGGACGTAACACCGCACGACGTTTCCGTAAACAAAACCTGCGCCTCGAACATATCCCGAATACGCGCAACCAACGCAGCCTCTTCCTCATTCGCCCGTGCAAAACGCACACTCTCCCCCTCCACACGGAAAATATCCAAGGGCGAAAGCCGTTCCTTGCGCAAGCCTTGCGAGGACGGACTGTCCAAATAAAACACACGATCCCCCGAAAGCCCGCCAAGCTTGCAGACGTTTGCGGCGTAAAATCCAAGCGCAATAACGCCCACTACCGCGAGCGCCACCAAAGTCGTAATACATTGATAAAATCGTCGAAACAGCATAAAAAAATACCCCCACGTTTTCACCGTGAGAGTATTATTGCCCAATAACTAATTTTTAAAACCTATTAAAAATCCGCCAGCTTTTCACCGCCGAGCAAATGGATATGCAAATGATGCACCGTCTGCCCGCCGTTTTCGCCCTGATTGATAATGACGCGGTAGCCGTCCTCTAACCCCAGCGTCTTTTCTAGCGTGGGGATTACCGTAAAACAATGCTTTACGATTTCCGCGCGCTGATTATCCATTTCCGAAAGCAACGCAAAATGCGTTTTCGGAATACACAAATAATGCAATTTTGCCTTGGGCTCGATGTCGCGGATTACAATCATTTTATCATCCTCGTACAATCTCGGCGAAGGAATTTCTCCCGCCACGATTTTACAAAAAATACAATTTTCCATACCTTATTTCTCCTTTGCCTTGCGGCAATCAAACTTTTATTTTTTTATCTCAGCCGTGCCAACACGCCGTCTTTAAACAAGTCTTCAACGCAAACACGGATGGGCTCTTTGCCAACGCCCCCCGCTACGTATACGCGGATATAATTTTCAGAATACCCCTCCGTATATCCGTTAAAACAGTTTTCCGGCACAAGTTCTATTTCCTTGCCGATAAAGCTTTCCATATACCGCCGTTTTTGCGCCGCCGCCACCGCAAGCAGCCTTTCCACGCGCTCCTTTTTTAAAGCAAACGGCAATTCCTTGTACCGCTTGTACGCATTCGTCCCCTCGCGTGGGGAATAGGGAAAGGCATGCACCTGCGCAAAGCCCGCCTCTTCCACAATGGAGAGCGACTGTAAAAAATCCTCTTCCGTTTCCGTCGGAAACCCCACGATAATATCCGTCGTTATCGCCGCATTTGGAAACGCCGCGTATATTTTTTGGCACGCCGCTAAATATTCTTCCCGCGTGTAGTGTCGGTTCATGCTCTTTAACACAGCGTTCGAGCCGCTTTGCAGGGACAAATGGAATTGCGGAGCAAAACGCTTTACCTGCTGTAATGCGGACAAAAATCGGTCGGTAATGAGGCTGACCTCCAACGACCCCAAACGGATACGCGTATCCGCGTCCTTGATGGCAAGCATCAAATCGGCAAGGTCATGCCCGTTTTCGTCCTTATATTCGGACACGTCTATCCCCGTTACCACCGTTTCCTGCGCCGCGCTTTGTAAAATTTCCGCCGCCGCACTCTCTAAGGCACGCGACCTACTCCGCCCCCGCAGATAGGGAATGACACAGTAGGAGCAAAACCGATTGCACCCGTCCTGTATCTTGACGAAATTTCTCGTTTTTAAACACTCGGGCAGGGGCATTTCCTCGTACGTTTTTTCGTTTTCAATTTGCGCGCCTTTGCATGCGCCAAGCAACCCCTCACGCACGATTTCCAGAACTTTATTTTTCCGTTGCGCTCCCGTAACCGCGTACACGCCCTCTCCTTTTTCCAAAAACGCGCTCGGCGATTTTTGAGCGGCACAACCGCAGACGATAATTTTGGCAGACGGATTGCATTTGATAAATTTCCCCACCGTTTGACGGCTTTTCCTCTCCGCCTCGGCGGTTACCGCACAGGTGTTGATAATATATAAATCGGCAACTTCCAACTCCCGCGAAACGGTATAACCCATTTCTTCCAAGCCCCGTATAATCGAGCCGCTTTCCACGTCGTTGACCTTGCAACCGAGGGTATACACCACCGCCTTCATCTGAGTTCCCCCAACGCAAACATCACCACGGACGTGAGTGCCACCGCCGCCGTTTCCGCGCGCAATATCCGCTTGCCAAGGGTAACCGAGGCGAATCCCCGCGCATCTGCCATCTCTTCTTCCTCACGCGAAAAGCCCCCCTCGCTGCCGATAACAATCGCCGTCGAACCCGTCAAAGCGGCAATATCCGCCTTGCTTTCCGTCGCAAACTCGCACGCAAACAGCTTGTTTTCATACCCGTCCGCAGAGGATAACGCCTTTTCCAGCGTATCAAAATATACAACCTCCGGCGCGGTCGCGCGCAAGCATTGTTTTGCCGCCTCTTTGGCAATCTTGTTCAAACGTTCCAGCTTGTTGGCGTTCATGTACGCCGAAGAAAATTCCGACGAAAACACACCGATTTTCTTCACGCCCAGCTCCACCGCCTTTTGCACGATAAACTCGTTTTTATCGGCGTTTTTCAAATACCCGAACAAAAGGCATACGTCCGCTTTCGGCTCTCTTTCGCCGACCTCTTCCCGCACGACGTTCAACAGCATGCGTTTTTTCTCCGCCTGCGCAATCACGGCGGTATATTCTTTGCCGCTGTTATCCAACAAAATCACTTCGTCGCCTACGCCCAAACGCAAAACGTTTTTCGCGTGCTCAAACTCTTCGCCGCAAAGCTCGGTCGTGTTTTCAATTTTATACACAAAAAAACGTTTCAACGCAGACATGGCCTACCTCTTTTTACGCGTGTTTTAATACGAGCGCAAACCACTCGCCCTTTCTTCTTTCCAATACGACCTGCATGCCGACCGCCCCGTACGCCGCCTTGACCATTTCCAAACGGCTTTCGATAATGCCGCTTAAAATCAAAACGCCGTCCTTTTTCAGGTTCTTCGGGATAGAGGGCGCAAGCATTTTCAGCACCTCGCCCGTGATGTTCGCCATCATAACATCCCCCTGCACCTGCGTATCGTCCAATAGGTTGGAGTGTGCCACCACCGTTTTTTCCGCCACGCCGTTTAATTCGCTGTTGTGCAAAGAGCTTTCCACCGCAATCGGGTCAATATCGGTGAGATACGCCTTAGCCGCGCCAAGCTTGATTGCGGAAATCCCCAAAATACCACTGCCGCAGCCCACGTCGATACAGACGGACGACGGCGTGATGTATTCCTGCATCAATTCCACGCACATAGACGTCGTTTCGTGTTCCCCCGTCCCAAACGCCATGTTGGAATCGAGCAAAACCACCTGTTCGCCTGCCGTAGGCGCGTATGCAATCCATTCAGGTACGACGACAATCTTGCCAAGGTGGATAGGGCGAAAATGTTTTTTCCACACGTCAATCCAATTGTCCCCGTCCACGATGCGTTTGGTGTCTTCCAACGTACCAAAGGGCACACACCCCTCGCTACGTTCTTTTGCGTCAGCAATATCGCGCAAAATCGCGCCGATAATTTCAGGTGCAACGTCCTGCGCCACGTAGCATTTCACCAACACGTCCGAGGGTTTATCCGCGGCAAGTCCCTCTTCCAGCTCGTCGTCCATATAATCCCAAAAAGTGCTTTCTTTGGCGGTCTGCAAAGCGATAATATCCGCACGGTCGCAAATCGTTACCCCGTAATCGGTGTACTGCCACATAATATCCGAGATAATCTCGCTTGCTTCCGTCGTGGTATGTATCGTCAATTCTACGTATTTCATAATAAACTCCTTTTCTGCCCTTTATTATACCACGCGCAACGCCGAAAGTCAACGGTTTGGTTCGCAAAAGCTTTCTATCACCAAAACAAGCCCCTGCTTGAAACCATATCGATAAGCGTTTTGCATTTCCGCGTCCCGACGGTCGGCATATCTATCCAAAAACGCAACAAACGCCAACCATTGCTCCTCCGTCAACGCCTCTTTTAATTTTTCCCGAGCCGCTTGTTCCTGTTCACCCACTTGCTTGTCAAGACAAGCAAAAGCGTACCCGTCCTTTTCCAAAGCCGCATAATACAATTCGTCCAAAATACTTTCCATACATTACTCCTTTTTACTCCATTTTGGAATATATTCAATTCTATACTCCATTTTGGACTATGTCAAGCATTTTTACTCTGTTTTGGAGTAGAATATAATTGGTTAGGTGATATGTATGTATGGTCAAAGAATAAAAGAATTGCGAGTTGAGCGTGGTTTCTCGCAGGTACAATTAGCAAAAGAACTGAATACCACACAAAGAACTGTTAGCAAATATGAGTTAGAGCAATTAGACCTTAACACCCACACGCTTATAACCTTATGTAAACTCTTTAACGTAACCGCTGATTATTTACTCGGTTTATCAGACAATTACTAAAAGAATTCATCAAAAAAGGCTGTGCAAAATGCACAGCCTTTTTCGTTTATTTCAAAGCTTATTTAATATTCTTATACATAGGACCGTACGCCTGGCAAGCGCGGTAATCCTGACCTTCTTTATCCATACCAA
>JBGVQH010000026.1:0-2782 GCA_045127475.1 Candidatus Scatosoma sp. | reverse complement strand
GAGACCAAGGCACAACCACTATACCAAACCCCTAAACAATGAGCCTATTATATAACAAAAAAAAGACTTTGTCAATTATTTTTGCGCGTATACTGCGGAAAATTTCATAAAGATAAAAAATATTTTCAAACGGAGAGCTATGAGTGAGAAAAAGAGAGTAACGTTATACACCGACGGGGCATGTTCGGGTAATCCAGGGCTTGGTGGGTACGGCGGTATTTTGATATACGGCGACGTGAAAAGAGAATATAGCGGTGCAGAAAAACAAACCACGAATAACCGTATGGAATTGAGGGCGGTCATTATGGGCTTAAAACGCTTGAAATATCCTTGTATAGTAGACGTATACAGTGATTCGGCGTATACCGTAAATGCCTATCTTAACGGTTGGATTTACGCTTGGAAAAAGAGTGGTTGGAAAAAGGCAGATGGTAAAGGGGTGCAAAACGTCGATTTGTGGGAGGAATTATATGCGCTTACGCAAACGCACGAGGTTATCTTTCACAAGGTGGCAGGACATGCGGATAATGCGCTCAATAATCGTTGCGACGAGTTGGCGCGCGGTGCGATTGTGGAACTGAGAAAAACCTTGCCACCCGAAGAACTCTTGACTGAAGAAGAGCAGGAAAATGAATAAAACCAAGCCTTTTGTCAATACTATATAAAACGAATAGGTTTAAATATAGCAGGGGCAAAATGGCAAAAAATAACAGGATTAAAAAAGACAGAGAAAAGAGTAGTTTGCTTTTTTGCTCGGTCTTTTTTCTTTTTGCGCTTGGTTGCGTTATTTTCGGAGTGTTGTTGCTCGCGGAGTGGAATGGAAAAGGGGTTTCAAACTTTTCGGTTTTTGCTACGATTTTTACGGTTTTTATTTGTGTTGGGTATATTTTTTCGGTTATATTCGTATCAAACGAAAGGGAAATGTTTGCGAAAACGACGTTGAGCGTATATATCTTTCTGCTTTTTTGCTTGATACTTGTCTATGTATTGCAAAAAACGGGATTTTTTTTGGTGATGCGGGATGAAAATCTGTTGCAGATATATTTACAAAAAGCTGGGGTATGGATGCCGCTTTTGTATATTCTTTTACAATTTTTGCAGGTGGTCGTTTTGCCGATACCCAGCATTGTAAGTACGCTTGCGGGGATTGCTTTGTTTGGTGCGGTAAAAACTCTGTTATATAGCTTTGTTGGGATTGTAGTTGGCTCGTTTACGGCGTTTTGGATTGGACGAAAATTAGGTAATAAAGCCGTTTCCTGGATGGTGGGTGAAGATACCTTAAAAAAGTGGCAAAAAAAATTAAAAGGAAAAGACAATTTGTTTTTGTCGCTGATGTTTTTATTGCCCCTGTTTCCCGACGATATTTTGTGTTTTTTTGCGGGGCTTTCTACTATGAGTTTGGGGTATTTTACGGGAATTATTATCATTTCGCGTGCTCTAGCGCTGTCCGCTACCTGTTTTTCGGTGGATTTTATCCCTTTTAACACCTGGTGGGGGATTACCTTTTGGGCGTTTTTTGCGGCGATTTTGACCGTTGTCTTTATCGCTATATATAAAAATATGGATAAAATTCAACAAAAACTCAATTTATATAAAAGGAAAAGACAAAAAAGGAAATGGGACGAAAAAAAGTTGTCAAAATAAAAAAGTATTTTTGGTAAAAGCCTTGCAATTTGCGTCAATTTGCTGTATAATGGTAATTGGTCGAAAGTTGGCAAAATTTTGCCAAAAATGAGAATCTTTAGAAATAAATAAGGAAACTTTTCTTGGAGGAAAAATCATGGATAAAATTCAGTTGCTGCAAGAAAGAAAAACGAAGATTGTTAACGCGGGCAAAGAAATCCGCGCGGACATCGCGGCGCTCGTAGACGAGGAAAGCTTTGTCGAGCTGTCCGCATTCAGTTTTTCTAAGAACGAATTTTACGGAGAAAATGCCGAAGGCGAGGGCGTAGTTACCGGTTACGCTACGATTGACGGATATCCGTATTATATCGTCGCGCAGAATTTTAAGGTGCTTGACGGCGGTGTGTCTAAGGCAAGTTGCGATAAAATCGTAAAATGCTTGGATATGGCATACGAAAAATCAATTCCGGTCGTATATCTTTTAAATACGCATGGCGTACAGGTCGGCGAGGGTGTTACAGTGCTTGAAGGCTTGGCGAACGTGCTGATGGCGGCAACGCAGCTTAAACAGAGCAATTATTGTAATCCGCCTCAGTTCGTAATTGTCAACGGCGAAGTATACGGTGCGGCGTCGGCGCTTGCAGCGATTGCCGATTTTACTTTATTTGTTAAGAATAAGAGCGTTTTAGCAATCAACAGCCCGTTTGTCTTGTCTGCAAAAGCAGGTAAGAATTTGACGAAAGAAGAAGTTGGCGGCGCAAACGCGCTGGATAAGACGGGGCTTGTTTCGCTTGAAGTAGAAGATTTGTTGGACGCGCGCGCAAAGATTTTAGGGCTTTCCGACTTGTGCCGTGGTGATATGATTGACGCGGAATTGAACGAAAGCGCGCCCGTATTAAACGTAAACGCTACGGCAGACACCATTCTTTCCATTATAGAAAATCCCATTGAGCTTTGGGCGAATGATGAATCGGAAATCAAAACGGTACTTGGTAGAATTGGCGGTATTCCCATTGCTGCGGCAATTTTTGACGGCGGCGAAAAGGGCGTTGAGTTAACTGCGGCGAAATTTGATAAGTTGGATTCGCTGATAAAGTTGGCGTATGATTATAATCTTCCGTATATTACGTTTACGGATACGAAAGGGATTTGTCCTTGT
>JBGVQH010000025.1:0-6386 GCA_045127475.1 Candidatus Scatosoma sp. | reverse complement strand
TCTGTATTGCGCGCGCGCTGGCATTAAAACCCGAGTTGGTGATTTGCGACGAGCCCGTATCGGCGTTGGACGTTTCTATCCAAGCCCAGATTATCAACATGTTGAAGGAATTGCAGGCGGAGCTTGGCTTGACCTACGTGTTCATTTCGCACGACTTGTCGGTTGTAAAACATATTTCCGACGAAGTGGGCGTTATGTATCTTGGCAGCATGGTGGAATTCGGTACGAAAGAAAAGATTTTCAGCAATACGTTGCACCCGTACACCAAGGCGTTGTTCTCGGCTGTGCCCGTGCCCAATCCGCACGTGAAGATGAACCGCGTAATTTTGAAAGGGGATATTCCGTCCCCCGTCAATCCGCCGAAGGGTTGTAAATTTCATACTCGTTGTGAACAGTGTATGGAAATTTGTAAATCCGTACCGCCGAAGTACAAGCAAGTAGAAGAAGGGCATTTCTGCGCTTGCCATTTGTACGATACGGAAGAGGATTTGGCGGAATATGAGGCGGCGATGGCGGCAGAACAAGCAGCGACGGCTGACGTGGCAACCGCGGACGTAGAGCAAACGCAGGAATAAGCATATAAGCATGGCAAAAACGGACAAAAACGAGAAAAAAGAGAAAAAGAAAAGGCAAAAAGCGGAGCTGGACATGGAAACCACGGTCGCGGATATGAACGTGGAGGGGTTTAAATGGTACAATCCGCAGAAGAAGAAAAACCCCAAAGACAAGCTGGACAAGATCAGTTTTAAGGAATATTGGGCTATGGTAATCGGGGCATTTCGCGCCTTTTGGCCGATGCTTTTGATGATTATTCTTGGTTTTTGTTTGATGATCGGGATTGCCTATATGTGGCTGAAATAAAATGAAAAGCACTCCTTACGGGGTGCTTTTTTGTCATGGCAGATACTCTAACTCGTGCGTTTGGCGAGGATTTTGCCCGTTTCGCCGTTGATTAAAAACGCCGTGATGTTACCCTTTCTGTCAATTACTCCCACGTAATAAAAGGGGCTTTCTTCAAAAATCAAGCGAATATAAATTTCCCCCGCAAAGCCGTATTTGTCCGTCAACCCGTCAAACAGAGCTTTTTCCGCGCGCAAAAGTCCGTTCAAAATATCCGTGTGCGACAGGGTGTTTTTCGTGCGCACGGATTTTGCCGTCAGCTCGGACTCCTCACCGCCGTAGGTGATTTTGCAGACGATTTCGCGTAAGGCAGAGGTCTCTAAGGTGCAATAAAAATAATACTCGGCGCGGACGTTGTCAAAGGACATTTCGCCGCCGTATTCCTTACCGTCCACGGTGAAAAACAGAGTGCAAACTTTGTCGCCTGCGGGGGCGACCAAATAAACTTCGGTGCGCGGAGAGCTTTCTTGCGGCACGCCGTCGGCGGCATAGGGGGTTTCCTTGGTTACCGAATAAATCCGCAAGGAAAGCCTTTCTGTTTTTGTCAAAAAAATATTGCTGCGCAGCTCGGACACGTAATCGGCATAGCGGACTTGCTTTTTGCAACCGACAAAGGACAGAGCGCAAAACAAGGCGATACAAAGGAAGAAAAATCGGAGCATAATTTTCGAGCGTAAAAGTCGGCGTTTTGTTTTAAAAAAAGCGTTCATGGTTCATTATATTAAAAAAATGTGGCAAACATGCCGAATTATTTTTGTTCATACAGTTGATTTTTTGGTTGTGATGTGCTAAAAAAGTATAAATACACTGGGGGGACGAGTTTATGAGCGTTGAAAAGATCATTTTAAGATCTTTTTTGAGCACGTTGCTGGCAATCGTTACGTTGCTTGTGTTCATGGCAGGCATGCTCGTAGCCGTCTATCCTGAAACGATGATGAACATATCCTATGATATGGGTATGGAAAAGGCGAGTATATGGTTTGCCGAGCGTGCTTATAAACGACATGACAAAATCGATACCATCGCTTTTGCGACGACGGTTGCCATCGAAGAGAATATGTATGCCAAGGTGATTGTTTGCGGCGAAAAGCTATTTGGGGAGGTGTAATTTGCTCTGTTTTGTGAACAAAAAGACCTTGCTAACGAAGAAAAATCCGGCGAAGACACAATCGACGGTATTAAGATTGTGGATATCCTCGGTGAATACGATCAATACGTCTATGCGCAGATAAGCGTAGCGCAATATAAAACGGGGGACAAGGACGGTGCTGTGGAAAAAGCCGTTGCGCTGACCGAGGGATTCCCCAGAAATAATGCGATTGCCTGTCTGTTGATGGAGGCGGGCAGCAATAAGGACGACGTATACGTCGATAAATTGTTGGACGTTATGAATAGTATACAAATGGATAGCAGTTCTTGGGCTGAAAAAGACCAAGCCTATTTTGACGAGATACAGTCTCTTTTTTCCAAGGGTGAACCGAACGCATAAAAAGAAAAATTAAAGTTTATATACAAGGAGATAAATCAATGAGCAGCAGAATTGTAAAAGAAGGATTGACTTTCGACGACGTACTTTTGATTCCGCAGGCATCGAGCGTTTTGCCTCATGAGGTAGATCTTAGAACGCAGCTTACCGAAAAAATTAAGCTGAATTTGCCTTTGATGAGCGCGGCGATGGATACGGTTACGGAAAGCCGCATGGCGATTGCTATGGCACGTGAGGGCGGTATCGGTATTATCCATAAGAATATGTCGATTGAAGAACAGGCTAGCCAGGTTGATCGCGTAAAACGCAGCGAACACGGCGTTATTACCGATCCGTTCTTCCTGTATCCGCAAAACCTTGTAAAAGACGCCATTGCATTGATGCAAAAATACCGTATCAGCGGTGTTCCTATTACGACGGAAGACGGCAAATTGGTAGGGATTTTAACCAACCGCGATTTGCGCTTTGAAAATAATTACGACCAACCTATTTCGAATATTATGACGAAAGAAGGTCTTGTTACCGCGCCCGTAGGTACATCCTTGGACGAGGCAAAGGTTATCCTTGGTCAAAACAGAATTGAGAAATTGCCTATCGTAGACGAAAAGGGCTATTTGAAAGGGTTGATTACCATCAAAGATATTGAAAAAGCAATTCAATATCCCAACTCCGCCCGCGACGACAACGGCAGATTGCTTGTTGGTGCAGCAGTCGGTACGGCGGGCAATACGATGGAACGTATTGCAGCGCTCGTTGATGCACGCGTTGATATTATCGCAATCGATACCGCGCACGGACATTCCGCAGGCGTTATCAAAAAGGTGGAAGAAATTCGCGCGAAATTCCCCAATTTGCCCATTATTGCAGGTAACGTCGCAACGGCTGGCGCAACGGAGGCATTGATTAAAGCGGGTGCAGACGTTGTTAAGGTGGGTATCGGTCCTGGGTCGATTTGTACGACGCGTATCGTTGCAGGTATCGGTGTGCCTCAGCTTACGGCAATTATGGATTGTGCAGAAATGGCAGATAAATACGGCAAACGCGTTATCGCAGACGGCGGTATTAAATACAGCGGCGATATTGTAAAAGCGTTGGCGGCAGGCGGCAGCGCAGCCATGGTCGGCTCGCTCCTTGCAGGTACGCTTGAAAGCCCCGGTGAAGTGGAACTCTATCAGGGCAGAAGCTACAAAGTATATAGAGGTATGGGTTCGCTTGGCGCGATGGCGGCAGGCAGCAGCGATAGATATTTCCAAGAAGGCACGAAGAAGTTTGTACGTGAAGGTGTAGAAGGTCGCGTGCCTTACCGTGGCTCGGTTGCGGACATTATTTACCAAATGAAAGGCGGTTTGCGTTCGGGTATGGGCTATTGCGGCAAAGCGACGATTGAACAGCTGCGTACGAGTTCGGAATTTGTCCGCATCACGAATGCGAGCTTGGTAGAAAGCCATCCCCACGATATTTCTATCAGCAAAGAAGCGCCCAACTATCAGCAACACTAACAGATAAAAAAAGACGCGGATAAATATTTATCTACGCGTCTTTTCTTGCATAATATGTTATAATTTTTACCATTTAGGAGGAGAAATATATGGAAAACAACGTACGTCCTGCATCTATGGAACGTATTACAACCAAAGCTTTAGCGGATAAATTTATTACGGAACAGGTTGCCGAAGTAAGGGCGCAGGTGGGTGATAAGAAAGTATTGCTGGCGCTTTCTGGCGGTGTAGATTCTTCCGTCGTTGCGGCGCTGTTGATTAAGGCAATCGGCAAACAGCTCGTTTGCGTGCACGTAAATCATGGGCTGATGCGCAAAAATGAATCGGAAAACGTGGTGGAAATATTCCAAAATCAGCTGGACGCAAATTTGATTTACGTTGACGCTACCGACCGTTTCTTAGGTCTGTTGGCGGGTGTAAGCGACCCCGAACAAAAACGTAAAATTATCGGGAAAGAATTTATCAACGTATTTGCTGACGAGGCAAGAAAGTTAGAAGGGATTGAATTCTTGGCGCAAGGTACGATTTATCCCGACATTTTGGAGAGTATCAAGCAAGCGGAAGGCAAAAAAGCGGTAAAATCTCACCACAACGTAGGCGGTTTGCCCGAAGATTTGCAATTTGCGTTGGTAGAACCCCTGAAATTGCTTTTCAAAGACGAAGTACGCGTCGTTGGGGAAGCGCTTGGCTTGCCCCATGCAATGGTATATCGTCAACCGTTCCCCGGTCCTGGGCTTGGCGTAAGATGCTTGGGGGCGATTACGCGCGACCGTTTGGCAGCACTCCGCGAGGCAGACGCGATTTTGCGCGACGAATTTGACAAATGCGGTTTGGCGGAAAAGGTATGGCAATATTTCGTCGTTATCCCCGACGTAAAGAGCGTAGGCGTAAAGGACGACAGCCGTTACGAGGGCTGGCCCGCAATTATTCGTGCGGTCAATACGGTGGACGCAATGACGGCGACGATTGAAGAAATTCCTTACGCGGTTTTGCATAAGATTACCAGCCGTATCGTAAACGAAGTAGAAGGTATCAACCGCGTGTTGTACGACCTTACTCCGAAGCCCACGGGCACGATTGAATGGGAATAATTTAATGAAGAAATACGGGTTAAAAATTTTCTTTAAATCAGTAGTAGGCGGTGAAACATTTTTTGAAGAATCCATCGTTTCTTTAAAGGCAGAAGATTTTGACGACGCCTATGAAAAAGCGTGGAAATACGCAAAGGAGCGATTATCGGAACCATACCTAAATATTTATGGGGAACGAGTAAACGAAAGCGTCTTTGATATAGTCGATTGCTTTGAAATGTTTGACGAGGATACCGATGCGGTGCAAGAGATATATTCTTGTTTTAAGAAAAACCGAAACGGTAAACCCGAACAAGAGTTTATTGATTTTCTAAGCGATGATTGTACGGAAGAAGAATTGTTGCCGTTACGCGCTATGGAATTTAACGGAAGAAAGGAAAAAACCTAAAATAGCGAAAAACGAGAAACACCCTGCAAGGTAAATCCGTGCAGGGTGTTTTATTGGTAATAACGTTATATAGTTTCGCAGTGATTTTCTTTGGAGGGGGGATATCCGAACATTTTAAGGTATTGTTTATAAAAGCCGACGTACGATTCAAAACCGCACGAAAGGTATACTTCAGTGGGCTTTTTGCCCTGTTGTAACATTTTCTGTGCATATAGCAAGCGTTTTGAGTTGAGATATTTTCTCGGCGTTATTTTCATTTGTGTTTGGAACAAACGGAAGAAATATTGCTGACTGATGAAGAAGCGTGCGCAGACGTCTTTGATGTCTTTAATCGTAAATAGATTTTCATTGATGTATTGTAAAATTTCAGCCAACAGCGGAGAGGTCGTAAACGAAATATTCGCCGCATTTTCTGCTGAAAGGGGCAGATTATACAGTAATTCTTTAATTAACGCGCCAAGAATATCAATAAAAGATTTTTCGTCCAGATTTTTGCTGTAATAATCCATTCGCTTAAAAATACCTGCGATTATATCGTCGGACGGACAATGAATCGTTTCCAAATCTGCAGGGATTGCGTTTAAAAGCGCTTCGCCGACGATGGACGAGTCGAACAAAATATTAAAGCGGGAGTATTCTGCATTGGATTTTGTTTCGATATAATGGTATTTCAAAGGGCGGGTAAAAACGAGATCGTGTTTCTTTAATACGTATTTACGATCTTCAATAACGTGCGTTACGTCGCCCGTTTCCAGAAAAATAATCTCGTACTTATTGTGCGAGTGTTTCATCGATAAGCTGGGATAATCACAAGGATTGGTTAAACGACGGTGATTGTATACAATTTTTTCCGTTTGAATATTCATAATCGGTCTCCCCTTTTACAGTTTAACATAAATCCACTATTCGTGCAAATAATTTGACTATGTTTATGTAAAAATATTTAGTTTTGATAATACAATAGGCGATTTTTGGTTATTCACATTTAAAAAATACTATGGTATACTATAGACATATAATTT
>JBGVQH010000024.1:0-8617 GCA_045127475.1 Candidatus Scatosoma sp. | reverse complement strand
GCCTTCCGCAACGATATGCTTTTGCCCGATAAATTCGTCTAGCGAGTTGGCACGCATGCGTTCTGCCAACGGTTTCGCTGTTTCTTCGTTGTTGTTAAAATCAAACAAATCCATTTACTTTAATGCCTTTTTTATCTTTTTCAAATTCTCTTGTGCAAGGCAATACCCCTGCTGGCAAGCGAACCGTATCTTTTTTACTTCCGTTTGTCCCATATCGCCAAGGTCGGGCTCTAACCAAAAATCAATTCCGTCGTTGTTTTCCTTTTTTTGTCGCTGAAAGCGTTCACATTCCAAAAGGTCCATAACCTCCAACGCCATTTGCAGTGTTCCAACTTTCTTCGAGCCGAACGGTCTTGTACCCAAGGCGTCCACCGCTACGACGACCTCCGCCCCCATATCCTTTACCAAACGCGCAGGAACGCGCTCCAAGATATATCCGTCAATCAGTTTCATGCCGTCCTTTTCAATCGGAGCAAACAAAAACGGAACGTTTGCCGAGGCAATCACCGCATCCACCACGCTGCCCTTAGAAAAACAAACGAGTTTCCGCGACACCAAATCGGTCGCCACGCATTGAAAGGGAATTTTTAAATCCTTAAACTGCAAATTCCCCACCCGCTCCCGCAGCATCTTGCGGATTTTTTTCATTGTAAACAAACCACCGCGTTTGATTGTGGGCTTAAAAAAATCCCACAAACGCAACCCCATAATCTCTTGTTGTATTTCGCTAAGCGGCACGCCCGCCGCATAAATTGCGCCGACCACGGCACCCATTGAACAGCCCGTGATAAAATCGGGCTTTATCCCGTTCTCTTCCAAACAACGCAAAAATCCGATATGGCAAGTACCGCGCGCCGCACCTGCCCCCAAAGCCAAGCCTAAAGTTTTCATTTTTTCACTCTCCTTATCTTTTAAACCGCAAAAGCCCCCATACGGGTCGCAATCAACGATTTATGTACGCAATTTGGAGAGTTTAATTCTCGGAAAAACTTATATTAACCGCGGTCGTAAGCCCCAAGCAATTTATATTCTAAAGTATGGCAACGAATCGCCGCAAACATTTCTTTCACTTCCTTAGAGGCAATATCACAATCCGCCTCGATAAAGAAACGGTAATCGCCCGGTCTGTCTTTTACGGGACGGCTTTCAATCTTCGTCATGTTGATACCATATTTTGCAATAATTTGCAACAGTTCTAAAAGGCTGCCGGGACGGTGCGGACATACCGCCGAGAAAAACACGCGGTTGCTCGCTTTCGGCAATGCACTTTCCCCTTTTTTAATCAAAAGAAAGTGCGTATAATTGTTCTTTTCATCCGAAATCGATTCTTCGCTCATCACAAAGCCGCTACGCAAATTTTCGGTGTGCGCGCCCGCAATCGCCGCGCTTTTACCCGAATCGTCCTCTACCGCGCGCGAAATGCCAAAGCCCGTCGATTCCGCCTCACGCAAAGACGCAAAGGGCATTTCTTTCGTCAAAAACGCCGCGCATTGATCGAGCGCCTGACGGTGGGAATACACTCTGCCGATTTCGGAAAGTTTCATGCCCTTTTTGTAAATAAGGCGGTGGTCAACGCGAATAATCTGTTCCTTGACAGCGTATAAATTTTCGCAATCCTGCAACAAATCGAGGTTTTGCGAAACACCGCCTTGCAAACTGTTTTCAATGGGGATTGCCGCCCCGTCCGCTTTGCCGCTGACAACCGCCGCAAGCACTTCGGGAAAGTTACGGAAAGGCACGCATTCGTCCCATTCTCCGACGGCTTTTGTCCCCGTCGATTCGGTTTTTAAAAACTCTTTTGCTGCAAGATGAGAATAGCTCCCCTCCGGCCCTAAAAATGCAATTTTCATATTTTTACCTCTATCGTAATATTTCAGCAATGACGGTACAGCCGTCAATTTATGCGGTTTTACCGCAATTCATGAAAAGACTTTTCAATTCATGCCCACAAGGGCAATTCATTGAAGAATTACGTCGTTTTTTTACACCTGTTCCGCCAAATCTAACAACAGCCGCTCGGTATCTTCCCAGCCAAGACAGGGGTCGGTAATCGATTTTCCAAACACTTCGTCGTGTTTTTGACTGCCCTCCACCAAAAAGCTTTCAATCATAAAGCCCTTAACAATCCGTTTGAAATCCTTATCAAAACGACGATTTTGCATTACCTCTTCCGCAATACGGATTTGTTGCTTATATTTTTTACCCGAATTCGAGTGATTGGTATCAATCACAATAGCAGGATTTTCCAAATTACTGCCGCGATACATTTCTTCGAGCTGCATCACCGTTTCATAATGGAAATTCGGCACGTCGCCGCCCGACGCGTCCACGTACCCACGCAAAATGGCGTGCGCGTACGGGTTACCGTCCGAGCTGACCTGATAATTGCGGTATTTGAACACCTGCGGGCTCTGCGCCGCAAAAATGGAATTGACAAGCGCAATAATATTGCCGCTCATCGGGTTTTTCATACCGACAGGTGCGTCGATACCGCTCGCCACTTGGCGGTGCAGCTGGTCCTCTACGCTCCGCGCGCCGACGGCGTGATAGGACAGCAAATCCTCTACGTACGGCGTGTTTTCGGGATACAGCATTTCGTCCGCCGAAGTCAAGCCCGATTCGTTAATTGCCGCAAGGTGCAACGCACGAATACTGCGAATACCTCTTGCAATGTCCGCCGCCCCTTCGGGGTCAGGTTGCAAGAACATGCCCTTATACCCAACCCCCTTGGTACGGGGTTTGTTGGTGTAAATACGGGGCACGATAACCAGTTTATCCTTTACTTTTTCGTTGAGTTTCCCAAGGCGGGAAATATATTCCAAGGTCGGTGCGGGCTCGTGCGCGGAACAAGGTCCAACAATAATGAGCATCTTATCCGAGCGCCCCGCGATAACGTCGCGGACTTCCTTATCGCGTTCTTTTTTGATTTTTTTCATTTCTGCCGTCATCGGCTTTTCCGAAATAAATTCTTCAGGTTCGGGAATAAAATATTGCTTTTCCAACATAACCGTATCTCCTTTCCATCCTCTCTTTCGTTTATTTTTCTATTCTTTGAGGCGCGTCGTTACGTGAAATCCTTTGGCAATTCGTGCCTGTATAACCCGAAGGAATAGCCATGTTTGCCTCTACGTATTCGGGAACAAGCTCTTTCAAAATTTCATAAAGCTCGTTGGCTAATCCATAACCGTCTTCGCCCTTTACGGAAATATTCGCGTAGATAAAGCTACGCGCGAAATTGTTCCCGCTTTCTGTATTTTCATTTGAAAGTAAAAACGAGAAGTGCGTCGTTTCCGAATACTTCGCCAACAAAGTTTTATATTTTGCCGTCTGTTCCCAAAGAGTAAAAACTTCTATGCAAGGTGCTTGTGCGTTTCTCTTTGCGTTTCTCAAAGCCTCTTTTGTCGCACTTACTTTATCCGTCTCTATTTTTAACGTTTCACTCGCCAAGCAATTTGCTAAATATGCCTCTTCAACGTAACAAAACCGCTCATGCTGTCTGTCCGCTGCCGTCAAGTTTTCGTATTTTTCTTTACTATACTCGCCGTAAGTCGTTAAAAATACGCTATTCCACTCAGACCTCAATGCAAACAACTTATCACTATACACGTTCGCTGCAATTAAATATTCCTTTTGCGCTTCTATCAAATCATCTTCTGCAATAAGAATCGCTTGCACATAATAAATTGCTTCGTCTATCTCAATATTAAGCGCCTCCGCCAAATCCGCCTCCGTTTCGTTCGTCCAAACGTCTTTCATAGGAAGATATTTGTAAATGTCCTTTTCATTGATATCCGTATCGGGATTGTCAACGATGGCGGAAGTATCTTGACTGCGCAGAAGCATTTCTTCAGCAAACGCGTCTTCGTTAAGCAGTTTTACCATGCTATCCATGACATGTTCGCCGTAAGCGCCGTAAACGCCGTACTCGCCGCCGCCGGTGTCTGCCCACGTAGAATTTTCGGGGTTGACGTAGAAACGGATTTGCGATTCATAATACACTTCTTTAGACGTTACCGTGCTATTAGATATTTCTGTGCTATCAGTAGGAGATTGCGCACTACACGCACCAAAGCCTAAAGACAATAAAAAACAAGCGATTAGCATTATTAAAAATCTTTTAATCCCTTTTTTCATTATTTTTCTACCTTATTTATAATATAGTCTTTCACTTTATCGCTTACGTATTCGTCAATCGGCGTGCCGAATTTTAACGAATTGCGCACCATGGACGAGCTGACGTGTAATAAATTCTGTCTGCACGGCAGATATACCGCCGTAATTTTTTCGTTCAATTTACAGCTTGCGTAAAAATTCGCATTTTCAAAATCCAAATCCGTTCCGTTCCGAATCCCACGCACGTATACGCTAGTATTTTCCTGTGCCATCAACTCCGCCACCGTGCCGCTAAATTCCACCACACGCACACGGCTGTCCTTGCCAAAAATAAGTCCCAGCATTTCTTTGCGCTCTTCCACCGTAAAATAAGGTGTTTTTGCAGGGTTGACCATAATTGCAACCACCACTTCGTCAAAGATTTTCAAACAATCGTTTATCAGCGTTTCATGCCCCAACGTCGGGGGGTCGAACGTCCCTGCAAACACACATCTTTTCTTGTTTTCCGTCATACCTTCCACCGCTCATTTTCTACGGAAAAACGTAATATACGTCTTGCCGTATTTCCGCTCGTCGTATTTTTCCAAGCCCTCAATTTCGCCCTCAAACGGTCGGTCGCGCTCGTATACCGCCACGCCGTTTTCGGTCAACAGGTTTCTTTGCGCAATTTTTTCCAACGCCTTTACCCCGTAATCAAAACGGTAGGGCGGGTCGATAAAAATTAAATCAAACTGCCCGCGCATACTCTCTAAGCAAACCAAATAATCCGCGCCCGACAGTTTCGCCTCTTCGCCGTTCGTCGCGATTTTTAACGTCGCCAAATTTTTCTTGACAATCGCAAGGCTATCCTTGGAAAAATCATTAAAAACGACTTCTTTTGCCCCGCGCGAAAGACTTTCCAGTCCCAACGCGCCGCTTCCGCAAAACAAATCCAAAACCCTTGCTCCGTACATTTTTAAGGACAAAATATTAAACAGCGATTCCTTGGCGCGATCGGACGTGGGGCGAACGTCCTCGCCCGCAAATTCCGCCAAAACTCTGCTCCTGTATTTCCCGCCGATAATCCTCATTGCCTACTCTCCGCGTTTTTCGCTCTTACTTTCTCTTTTTGGGTTTCGTACCGGGCAAACCGCCGTAATTGATTTTTTTCGTTTTGTTTGCCTCTTCCTGAGCCGCCTTATCCGCAATCATCTGCCGACGGATATTTTTATTGCGACGAGCATACGCGCCGCCGATATAGAAAGCCGCCGTAACCACAATCGGGAGCAACGCAAACGCCATCGTTACAAAATAGCTGATATTGCTCCCCGTAGCGTTTGCATAATACACAGGTATCACCGACCAGCCCGACAGCATAATCCCTAAAAGCTCCGCCGGTGCAATTTTGCCTTGTGCCACCCGCGCGTCGATTTGGGGCTGTTTTACTCCCCAAACAATGCCTATGATAATCGGCAAAACGGCGAGTATACCGCCGATGACAAACCCTTTCCACACTCGGTATTCCTTCGTTTCCTTGTGCTTGGAAATTTTATACCCCTCGCCGTAGAGTTTCTCTGAATTTCGACGGACGTTCCCTGCCGCCAGCATTTCGTATTGCTGACCGCCGTTTGCCCACATCAGCAAAGCGTTATATGCCGCAGCACCCAAAGTGCAAATTACCGTCCATACCATGAGCCCGTTTTTAAAAACAATCCCATTATCTTTCACCTTAATCGTAACCATCATTAAGATACTTCCCGCGCAGATATACATAATCCACGACGGCAATGCGTCCTTGAATAATTGCCATGCGTACCCTGCATAAAATTTGAATTTCTTTTTAAAATTAGCCATTTGTGTAACTCCCAAAATTGTTTTGATTGTAAATAACTTTTTAATTATCTGTACGGGCAGCCGTCCAAACAATACGCTTGTCCGTAATAATTCCGTCCATTTTTATATCGTGCGTTTCCGTCGGAACTTGCCGCAGAATTTGAAAATCAAATCCATAGGCAAGCAACAGCGTTTCGGGGTGTGCTCCCAAATATCGATCGTAATACCCACCGCCATAGCCTAGCCGTCTGCCCTGCTCGTCCACCGCAAGCATCGGCACAATCACCACGTCCATATCCCCGTCGTACGCCTTGCCAAGCGGCTCTCGTATTCCATACGCTGAAAGTTCAAAATCTTCCCCGTATTCCACGGCAGACATTTTTTTGTCGTCTATACGTGGGCAGTACACCTGCCAACCTTGCTCTATCAAACGTTCAATCAGCTTGTCCGTCGGGGCTTCCGAGGAAAAAGAAAGATACACAAACACCCGTTTTCCCGTACCCGTCCCCAAGCCTTTTTCCTGTAACGCGCTGAAAGCGTTATCCAAAAGTAAGCTTTCCTTAACGTCGCGGTTTTCGTTTTCCCCACGCCGTGCTTTCATATACGCACGCAGCCGTTTTTTACTCTCCCGCACGTCCTGCTCGCTTTGGGGCTGCTCGTTTTCCACAAACCGTAAATTATTCGTTGTCATACACCATCTCCGCACGGCGAGTCGCCGCACATAACACCTCGTAAGGAATCGTACCCGTCGCCCTTGCAACCGCCGCCGCGTCCGTCATAACCGCAAATTGTTTCCCACGGGCTATCCGCCCCGATCGAATACACGCGTCCATGCACAGATTGTTTACCTGCGTTTCTACGCCGAACACACCGTTTCTACGCCGCCGTAAAAACCCGTCCGCATAGCCGTAGCGGCACACCGTCAACGTTTGCGGCGGCTTTCCCTCTGCAAAAGGGTTTTCGCCGTACCCCGCGCCGCCATCACGGTATCTCCGCGAAGTCGCCGCCGTGGCATATACCGTCATTCCTTTTTCCAATGCAGGCAACGTTATGTCTTGTTCCGTCAATCCATTTGGCAAATATCCGTACAATCCCAACCCGATACGCACCCCGTCAAAAGCAAATGCTTTGCCAAGCAACCCACCGTAAGTTGCAGACAGGTGCGCCTTGACACGCGGGAAATACCGCCGACAAACCGCCACCGCTTTTTCAAATTCCGCACGCTGCTTTTCCGCCGTTGCCCGTTGCGAGCCGTATAGGTGAGAATATATCCCTACTACCCGCACGCACGGATTTTCCTGCAAACGTTTGCAAACCTTGCCCAACGCGGACAAATCCATACCGTATCGGTTCATCCCCGTATTGACCTTTACATGTACGTTGACGGGAATTTTTTGCAACCCTGCCACACCGTCAATCAGCTTTGCCGTTACCAAATCGCCAACCGTCAACGAAAAGCCGTTCCACGCGCCGCACAACACGTCCCGCGCCGTAATCGGGGGCGTAAGCACCAAAATTTCCTTGCCGCACGCCGCCGTTCGTATCTGCAAGCCCTCGTCCAAAATCGAAACGGCAAAGGAGCTTGCAACACCGCTGAGCGCGTTTGTTACCTCTTCCGCACCGTGTCCGTACGCATTCGCTTTCACCACCGCGCAAAGCTGCGTACCCGTCGCCTCGCGGAAACGTTCCGCATTCCGCCTGATATTCCCCAAATGAATCTTCGCCAAAACTTTCTGCACGGTACAGTATATGCCGCGCGCTCCATTTTTGCTTATTTCGCGTAAATCATCTTGTGGCAGCTATCACACTCAATCATGCCTCCGCCCGTTAGCTGGTTACGCGCCGCCAAAGGCGGTTCCATGCCGCAGAACGAACACCGTGTACCGTTGATTTCGACGAACACGGGAACGTTTTTCTCCTTTCTCTTCGTTTGATATTTTTCCATCATCTCCGCGGGTACGTCTTTGGCAAGCACGGCGAGTTCCTTTTCAATCGGTTTCATTTCGCTGTCCTTTTCCGTTTTGACCGCTTTATATTTTTCCGCCGCATCCTTATACTGATTTTGCGCCGTGATTACCTGTTTTTTTAACTTTTTATATTCCGCGTCCGTTTCCTTGATAGCCGCCACCAAAGCCGCCAAATCCGCCTTAAACTTCTTCAACTGATCAATCTTCGTCTGCGCCTTTTTTTGATAAAAGGAAATATCCGCGCCGCCGCCTACCAGCTCGTCCACGTTGTCAAAATACTGCAACGTTTCCTCCATCTGCTCGTAGTTTTTGGTCAGCTCCGCCGCCTCCGCTTTCAAAGACGCCGCTTTCACCTCCAACGCATCCAGCTTTTCAGGTGCGCTTTCTAAGAATTTTTTGTACTTTACGTACTCTTTTCTTTCCTCGCAGCCCGCCAACTCACGCTCTAATTTATAGAGCTTTGCGTCGATTTCCTGATACTTCAAAATTGCCTGTAACTGTGCCATAACTATATACTCCCTTTCCGTCAAAGCCAAGCGTTTTCCGTGTGATAAACGCACGGAACTTTCAGCCTTTGACAGATTTTTTTATAATATTTTTCAAAACCATAATTTTCGGACGAATAGTGTGTCAACACGATTACGCCCATACCCTTTTCCATCGCTAAGCCTAACAAGTGATGTTTAAAATCTGCGGAAATAAACACGTCCGCGCCGGCCTTTGCG
>JBGVQH010000023.1:0-3257 GCA_045127475.1 Candidatus Scatosoma sp. | reverse complement strand
AACGCAAATGGATATATGCGGTTTCCGCCATACGAATAAGCTCGTCCGTCTGCGCAGTCGGCGTAGCCGTTTTTAAGATTTCCGTACCCGCCCGCCAATCGTGTAAAAGTTTTTCAAACAGTGAAACGTAAATTTCGTACGGATAAGGAGTTATCCAAGTTTCGTAATCGTCAAAGGAATAGCAGGTCATTGTAGACGTATTGTATTCCCGTTCCCTACTCCAAAGATTTGCTGGACCGAGCGTTTTCGGGGAGTTATACAGCGGATCGAGCGCAAAGGGATAATTTACAAACCCCTCGCAAATTTTTTGCACGCCCCGGTGTACAATTTCCGCGTTTTCGCCGTAATACTCTCGATACCACTCGTCCAAGGATACGCCTGCAGTATGCGCGGATACCAAGGATAAATTGGGTGCAGGGTAGCCGCCGAGCGTCCACGACAACATATAATCGTGCACGTCCACCGCCGAAAGGTTGTCCAAATGCTGTTTAACGAGGTCAAACACGGGCAAATACGGCACACACGACGATTCCCAGCTGTTGCAAACTTGCATTTTTGCGTACCGTTTATGTCCATATTCCTTTGCCAAAGAGAACCCGAGTTTGGTAAATTCGCTAGGACCAGGGTTGGAAATTGAATAATCGGCAAGGCGAATTTGTATGCCACCTTTTTCAAATTCCAAATCAAATTCGCTGACAAGAAGTACGCCGATATCTTTGTCGAGATTTGCAATACCGTTTTTTAAATCCTCTTCGCTAAACCCCATCATCTTCGACCAAGCCCAAAGGTTGGCAATAAGGTCGGTTTTTGCTCCGCTGTCCTTTATCGCACGCATAATCACGTTGTTGACGTCCGACGCTAATTTGTAGGCGGGAATATCTTTACAAATCGGGCAAAGCGTTTGCCTGCCGCCGTGAATACGCGATTTGCAATGGGTAAGATTCTCACTCATGGTGATTGTCAAAATCCCGTCTAATTCGGGCACGCTTACAAGTAAATCTTTAAATGCGTTATATAAATACTCTCTCGTTTCCGTTTTAGAAAAACAAAGCGCAGTATCCAACCCTTCGCTGTCCCCTTTCAAATGAGCATATTTCCCAAAATCGGCGGTCGGCAGACATCTCGGTTCATTAAAATACAAATATAATTTTATACCGTATTTATGGCATTTTGCAAGAATTCGTTTTAACTCTTCGCGGCGTTTTTCGTATCCCTTGCAAAGGGACGGCTTAAACGGATAATAAGAGAGCGAGGAGAGCAAAGCGTGCATCCAAAGCGAATTTACCCCCTGCGCTCGGTATGCCGACAGCAGTTCGTCGGATAAATACGTATCGCAATCCACCGAAAACGCGTCGCCGCCCGGTGTGATATAGCCGTGCACCATGCGCAAGCCGTCATTATTAGTTTCCGCTTTTGCGCTGGGCAAAGAAGTATTCTCAAAGAAATGAAACGGTGCAATTTTAGGTGCACGAATATACTGCGAAACCGTTTTTGCAATGCGCTCCGTTTCCTTTATCTCGTTTTCCGTCAGCGGTGCATAAAAAATTTCAGGACAATCTGGTTTTGTCCAACCCAACTTTACAAACAAAAAGTCCTCTTCTTTTAATAAGAAATCTAGCTTTTCTTCCGTATAGCCAAGAAGTGTCGTCAGCTGTTTATAACTGAGTAAATACCAATTATGACGAATAAGAGTAAGATACCCTTTTTCTTCCCAATTTTTATCGTATTCTACCGAGCCAAGCCCCAAGCGCGCCGCCTCTGTCGCAACAGTTTGTTCATCACAACCGAGCGTTTTGGCGATTTTATCTGTGGAAATGTAACCGTAATTTCTAAAAATCACCGTTTGCCAAGCTTGCGGGAACTGCTTTTCTGGCATTTTTTTCTTTTTAACAATTTGCGGCAGCATAGCCTTTCCTCCTTTTTACTTTTTTATAGAAAAAAGGTTTCCGTTAAAGGCGGAAACCTTTCGATTGTCATAACTGCTTATACCAACTTTTCAATCGCGTTTGCAACGTCCGCAACCGTAACCAACGATTCTACTTCTTCGTCGGGGATAATGATACCTAACTCATCTTCAAGCTGACTTAAAAGTTCTACAACGTCCAAAGAATCTGCACCGAGATCTTCCACAATTTTTGCATCAGCCGTTACTTTATCCACGGAAATATTCAGAGCTTCCGCAAGCATATTTTGAATTTTTTCTAACATGTTAATTGTCCTCCGTTTGGTAAGTTTTTTTAACTTTACTTTATTATTCTAATACAATTTTTGGAAAATGTCAAGTATTTCTATGACATTTTATTTTTTCTTTTTCATCGTCAAGCCGATACGATTCTTTTTCACGTCCACGTCCTTAACCCAAACCTGCACCACTTGCCCTACCTTTAAAACCTCGGACGGATGCTTGATATACCGCTCCGTAATCTCGGAAATATGCACAAGCCCGTCTTGGTGTACGCCGATATCAATAAACGCCCCGAAATCAACTACGTTTCGTACTGTACCCGTCAGCTCCATACCCACCTTTAAATCTTCAATCCCCATAACGTCCTTGCGGAGCGTAGGCGCAGGCAATCCCTCACGGATATCCCTGCCAGGTTTCATAAGCTCGGTAATAATATCGTTCATGGTCGCTTTGTCGAGTTCACTTTCCTTTGCTGCCTTTTCCTCGCCGTACGCCTTGATTTTTTGGCGTAAATCAGCAATTTTACGCGCCTTTACGTCCTCTTTTGTATACGAGAACAAGGAAAGCAATTTTTCCGCTTTTTTATATGATTCGGGGTGCACGGCGGTATTATCCAAAATATCCTCGCCTCCATCAATACGCAAGAACCCCGCGCATTGCGTGTACGCTTTTTCGCCGAGCTTAGGCACTTTCAAAAGCTGCTTGCGCGAGCTAAATCTGCCGTTACTTTCGCGGTATGCCACAATATTTTTCGCTACGGACGAATTAAGCCCCGCTACAAATTTCAACAGCGAAACGCTTGCCGTATTCAAATCCACGCCGACGCTGTTTACGCAATCTTCCAAAACTCCCGAAAGTGCGCTGTCCAAACGTTTTTCGTTCATATCGTGCTGATATTGCCCCACGCCGATAGATTTTGGATCGATTTTGATAAGCTCTGCAAGCGGGTCTTGCAAACGACGGGCAATCGATACCGCGCTACGCGCCGTTACGTCGTAATCGGGGAATTCTTCCGCACCGAGCGCGCTTGCCGAATACACGGACGCACCCGCCTCGTTGACGATTACGTAGC
>JBGVQH010000022.1:0-12736 GCA_045127475.1 Candidatus Scatosoma sp. | reverse complement strand
TGCAACCATTGCAATAATTACGTTGTTAATAATATCTTCCTGCCCAACGACGTCTTTTGCAAGTTCCTGCTTAATACGTGCAATTTTTTCGCTGAATTGTTTTACTCTTTCCGTGTTTTCCATATCGTCTATTATTCCTTGATTTTCGTTATTTTGAATACAAATTTTTTCTTGTTGTACGTCTTTCATCTGCTATCTATCCCCTGTCAATCTTGCTGCTCTTGATTGTCGTCTGCGGGACTCCCTGAAAGCGCATCAATATAGGAGCGCAACATTTCCTCCACCTCAGGGGTAATCGTTCCATCTGCCACGCCTGCGGAAATCAAATCGTACATTTCCTTTTTGTAGTTGTGCGCATGCTCTTCGTTTTCAAAAACCTTTCCATATGCACAAATGACCTTGATATAATAATCATAGACCGTTTCATTGCTGGGATATATCATTCCGTCAATAATGATTCCATCACCGGGCTTAGGCTTTTCGCTTGGCTCCTTCCCAGAGTCTTCCAACCCTTCCAACGGCGCGCCGCCATAAGGCGGTATTTTTTCCAGCGGAACGTTAAAAATGGCAATCAAACGCTCAATCGTATTGCTGGTTACCGTGCGGTTTTCCGTCTGCTGATTTAAGGCAAGCGTTATATCTTTAACGTTTTTATTAAACGCGTTGGTCAGTGCATCGAACACCTTGTCATATTTATACGTCGTAGCATCAAGCGCAGCTACCGCGTCTAAATCCTCCAACAATGTTGCAAACGCAACCATCAATCCATCCGCCTCATTCTCTTCTAATAAGGCAAGACTATCACGTAAACCGTTCACGAACGCGGCAATCGACAACAACGCCGTTGCCGAGTCTTCGTCCTCGGAAGAAAGTTCTGCCTTGATTAAAGCAATTCTATCAGGCAAATCGTTGAAAGCAACACTGAACGAAAGCTGTTGTAAGGCAATCAGCTCGTTAGCACGAATTACCTCGTAAACACGCTTGTAGGTATTGTAATCTTCTACAAATCCGTCTACAACGACAATAATCGCCGCAATCTTTTCGTAGAGCTCGTCTGGCGTTTTTATCTCGTCCAAACTAAGCTGTAACTCCTTCAACTGCGTAACAATCGTTGTTTTTACCACCCCTTCCGCACTCGAATCCTCTACGCTTTGAATAAGAGATGCAAGCCTCGTCTTTTGCAAATCGGTAATCACAAACTCAATTTTAGGGGGCGTGGAAGAAATATCATTCCCCTTCGCTTTCGCCTTAGGCATCGCCAGTCCTATTACAAAGATCGCCGCCGCACACGCGAACGCCGTCAAACATGCCCATATTCCTTTCCACTTCAATTTAGAAAGTGGTGTGCTTTCCAAACGTTCCTGCGTATCCGTCCGTTGCAAACGAATCATCGGCGTTTCGGTATCTTGAAACTCAATCATCGTCTGCACCCTTTCATTGAGGGCAAATTCCTTGTCGAGGCGTTTTGCTAATTTCTTATCCTTACCGCGGCAGAAAAAATAGAAAACTCCACCCGCCGCTATAAAACCGCCTACGCCGCTAAGTACGTATACAAACCAAGGCAAGACTGTATTCGAAAGCTTGGATATCAGCAACAAGCCCCCCACCGCAAACAATGCGGCAGCAATCCCCAAAATCAAAGAATTGACCAGGGTCCTATACGCTTGTTCTTTTTTAAATTTTACAAATCCGCCTTGCATAATAAACCTTTTCTTTTTTACATACTCTCGTAAACGCAATACTACTTTTTGCGTATCCGCATAATATTTCATTAAACAATTATACAGAAATATTTTATCATCTTTTTTTTGTCAAGTCAATAATTTTAATCAGCAAAAGAGATAATTATATAATAATTATCATATTTTTTTGAAAATTTGACTTACTCGCCTCAATAAAAGATTTTTTGTCGTAAAATTGTCAAAAATATATTTTTTAATCATCAAAACGTATTCTTTCACTCAAAAATACAAATACTGAAAATAAAGAATTTCTTGTCAAATATCGGAGGAAAGAGAAATGGAAAAATTCGAGGACGTGTATTCGATTAACGTAAACGACAAAACAGAGAAAAAAGGCACTTTAACCTACCTTTCTTGGGCTGTTGCCTGGGCGGAATTTAAAAAAATTTACCCCGAGGCAACCTATAAAATCAACGAATTTGACGGCACGTTTTGCTCGGGGAATGAAAAGATGGGATATATGGTACAAACACAAGTAACGGCGGGCGACACAACCTACGAAATGTGGCTGCCCGTTATGGACGGGCGCAACAATGCTATTTTACAACCGAAAATGACGGAAATCAATAAAACGATTATGCGCTGTTTAACCAAAAACCTTGCCATGTTCGGGTTAGGATTGTATATCTACGCAGGCGAAGACATTCCAGATTCTCCTAAAGGCTTTGAGCCAATCACAAAAAAAGAACTGCGGGAGCGTTGGGGTGTGCAGGACGTAGAAAAAACCGTCGTTTGGTACGAACGGCAGTTGGGAATCCCCCTATCCGATTGGAGCGCAGAAGATTGTGAGGCAGTACGCGCTATCCTACAAGAACAAAAACAAAAGCGTACAAGAACGAAAAAGCAAGCATAATCTGCCTTGCTTCTCCTTTGTTTAAGCTAGTATTCGTTTACCAAAATCCCGTTCATTTCGCCCCGTCCCCCGTCCTTGCATAAAAAAAACGCGGTTTTCACCGCGTTTTTTCTTAGTCTTCTAATCCTTCGTTGAGCTTTGCAAGCAGAGCGTCCAAATCTTCACCGTGTACCGCAACAGCCTCTGCAACCGTTTCGCCGTGTGCCATTGCACAACCGAAACAGTGCATACCCGCCGACATCAAAATCTCGGGTGCGTTGGGGTTAATTTGCAAGCAATCTGCAATTAAAGTATCTGCTGTAATTTTAGCCATATTTCTATTCTCCTTTTATTTTTTCTATTATTATTGTAACGCATTTTTCCTGCGTTCAAACACAATTCCATAAATTAACGGTATGAGCAAAGTGTCTTTTTAATGGGCACACCCAAAGGAACACGTACGTCCTCGCCATCTAAAACGCGTTGCATGATTGATTGTGCATCTTCCCATGCTTTGGCATATCCCGCCGTTTCCACCGCATTTTTTGCAGTGATCATATCCACGGAACGCCTATCTACATCATGCCCGTCCGAGCCAATACAATGCACAAACCCGTGTTTTAAAAGGGCAAAAGCAAATTTCTTTTCTCGTTTTTCGATAAACGCCCGTGCATTGACCTGTATCAAACAGCCCATATCCATCAGTTGGGAAACAATCGACGGCTTTTTCAACACCTCACGGTAACGCTCTACGTGCGCGATAATCGGAGTATATCCCGTATCGTACACAAAATCCGCCAGCGCAGGCAACAGCCGATCCGTCCATTTTTCCACAAACGGCAACTCTAATAAAATGTATTTCGTGTCCTCGATGGCAAGTTTGCAAAGTTGCTCGTAATCGGGCACGTTAATACCCGTAAAATGCACCTCCGTCCCCAATCGAACGGTAATCCCGTCGGGAATGTGCTCTTTTAAATGCGCATACGCACCGCCTCTCTGGGACAAGAATTTATCTGGATAGCGTTTTCCGTAATAATGGGGCGTACAAAGGACCGTGGTAACGCCCTGCGCCCTTTCCGCGCGGAGCATTTCCACCGCCATTTCCGTATTTTTCGCCCCGTCGTCAAGGTGGGGCAATATATGTGTATGAAAATCAATCATTATTCCCCTCCTACTAACCCTTTGGGGCAGTTATTTTACTTATTTGAAATATCGAACGCCGCTTTCGAATATCTTCATATCGAAGTTACCCTCGACATTCTTATACAGGTTGTCGCCAATACGTTCACTGTGACCCATCTTGCCCAAAACTCTGCCGTCGGGAGAGGTGATCCCCTCGATTGCCCACATAGATCCGTTGGGGTTGAAAGGCGAAACCATCGTCGCATTACCGTCAAGGTCGGCGTACTGCGTTGCGATTTGTCCATTTGCCTTCATTTTTTCAAGCTCGGCAATCGGTGCAACAATTTTACCTTCGCCGTGGGATACGGGCACTTTGTATACCTCGCCCACCTTACAAGCGGAAAGCCAGGGCGAAAGGTTGGACGCTACGCGTACGTCCACCACCGTCGATACGTGGCGGGAAATGTTGTTGAACGTGAGCGTGGGCGAATTTGCCGTCATTTCGGTTACGTGCCCATACGGTACAAGCCCAAGCTTAATAAGCGCCTGGAAACCGTTACAGATACCCAGTGCCAAACCGTCGCGATTGTTTAAAAGCTCTTCAAGCTGTTCCGCGATATACGGATTGCGGAAAGTCGTTGCAATAAATTTACCGCTGCCGTCCGGTTCGTCGCCACCCGAGAAACCGCCAGGGAACGCCACGATATTTGCGTTTTTAATCGCTTTCACAATGCGTTCTACACTTTCTTCAATGTCCTGCGCGCTGCGGTTGCGAACAACCACCGTTTCCACTTCCGCGCCCGCAAGAATAAATTTACGCGCAGTGTCAAGCTCGCAGTTCGTTCCGGGGAACACGGGGATAAACACTCTAGGTTTTGCAATTTTCGTCGCGATATTGCTGTATTTTGCGCCCGCCGTATAATCGCATTTTTCTGCATTGCCGCTTGCGGGAGCAACCGTTGCAAACACGCTTTCCAAAGGACTGATATACGCGCAAGCCGCACCGTCCAAGGATACGCTTTCGTTGCCGCATACGTATGCATTGCCGCAAACCTCACCTACGTATTGCTTGTTCACGCAACCGCAAATCGCCTTTTCATCCTTAAGGGCAACAACCAAATCGCCATAACCCTCGCTGTACAATTCGTCTGCGTTCAAAGCGAAGTTCACGCCAACGTTATTACCGAGTGCTGATTTGATAACTGCTGCACCGATACCGCCGTTTTCAACAACCGTCGCGAACGTGATATTACCGTTTTCGATATTCTTAAATACTTCGCCGTACACCTTTTTCAGCTGCTCAAAATCGGGCACAGAGTTTTCGTCCTTGGGTACGGGGATATGATAAAGCTTTTCACCGCCTTTCAATACGTTGGTAATCAGCTTGCTTGCCTTTGCAGGCGCAAGCGCAAACGAGATAAGAGTCGGGGGTACGTGAATGCTTTCAAACGTACCGCTCATGCTGTCCTTGCCGCCGATTGCGCCAAGTCCCAAACCGATTTGCGCGGAAACTGCACCAAGGAGCGCAGATGCAGGTACGCCCCACACCTTTGCCTCGCCCGTCATACGCTGGAAGAATTCCTGCAACGTCAAACGAACATCGCTGTATTTTGCACCCGTAGCCACTACTTTGGATACGGACGCTACGATAGAATAGATTGCGCCGATAAAGGGGCTAGTTTCCATAAGATAAGGGGAATAGCCATACGCCGATACCGTGCAAACGTCCGTTTCGCCGCCGCAAATCTTTGCCGCCATAGCGATTGCAGGCGTACGTTGGGTTTTACCACCCCAGGGCATATATACCGTTCTTGCACCGATGGTCGAGTCGAACGTTTCGGACAAGCCTTTCTTTGCGCATACGTTGAGGTCAGACAAAATCTTCTTCGTTTCTTCCGCAAAGTTCAAACCCGATTTCTTATCGAACCAAGTTGTAATTTCGTCGTCAATCTCTACGTTTGCCTCCTGTTTTACACCGTTGGTGTTGAGGAAATCACGAGAAATATCCACGATTGCCTTGCCTTTCAAGAACATCTTCATTCTGCCCGTGTCGGTAACGACCGCAACGGGGGTAGCGGCAAGGTTTTCTTCCGCTGCAAGCGCGATAAACGCGTCTACGTCCTTAGCGTCTACAACGACCGCCATACGTTCCTGCGATTCAGAAATCGCAAGCTCCGTACCGTTCAAGCCCTCGTATTTTTTAGGCACTTTGTCGAGGTCGATATTCAAACCGTCCGCGAGCTCACCGATTGCAACCGATACACCGCCTGCACCAAAGTCGTTGCATTTTTTGATTTTGCGCGTAGCCTCTTTGTTGAGGAACAAACGCTGCAATTTTCTTTCCGTCAACGCATTACCCTTTTGAACTTCCGCGCCACACGTTTCCACCGAATGCGCGTCGTGTGCCTTGGACGAACCCGTTGCACCGCCGCAGCCATCGCGCCCCGTTTCACCACCCAAAAGGACGATTACGTCCCCTGCCTTAGGCGTTTCGCGGTAAACCATCTCCTTTCTTGCACCGCCGACAACAAAGCCCGTTTCCAAACGCTTTGCTTTGTATCCCTCGTGATAAACTTCGTCAACGATACCCGTCGCCAAACCGATTTGGTTACCGTACGACGAGAACCCAGCCGCTGCACGTTGGGTAATAGCGCGTTGGGCCAATTTACCCGCCAAGGTATCTTCCAGCTTTTCTCTAGGGTCGGATGCGCCCGTAATACGCATTGCTTGATATACGTACGTTCTGCCACTCAAAGGATCTCGGATTGCACCGCCCAAGCAGGTCGCCGCACCGCCAAACGGTTCAATTTCCGTCGGGTGGTTGTGCGTTTCGTTTTTGAACATAACGAGGTACTGTTCTTTCTTACCGTCGATTTCCGCCTCGATTTCAATCGAGCAAGCGTTAATTTCTTCGGATATATCCAAATTATCCAAAACACCGTCTTTTTTCAATTTTTTCGCCGCAATCGTCGCCAAATCCATAAGGCAAGGATATTTATCGGGCCGCGCGCCGTTGAGTTCTTTATACAAATCTTCGTACAAATGGTACGCCTTTTTAATCCCCTCGTTCTTCGACGTGATTTTTACGTTTTTAAGTTCGGTCGCAAACGTCGTATGACGGCAATGGTCCGACCAATACGTATCGATAACTTTCAGTTCCGTTTCCGTGGGATTGCGTTTTTCGCTCTTGAAATAATCGCGTACAAACGCCAAATCGAGCGCACTCATGGCAAAACCCACGTTCTTGTGGTAAGCCTTGATTTCGTCGTCGGACATATCGATAAAGCCGTCTACGTCGGCAACGGGTGCACCCTCTACCGCCGCACGCACAAGCGTTTCAGGTTTTTCAAAACCAACCTCTTCGCTTTCTACGGGATTGATAATGTGCTTTTTAATTGCCGTAATCTCTTCGTCCGTTACCCCTTTTGCCATATAAATTTTTGCACATTTAACAAGGGGACGAGCCTTACGCGTCAACAGCTGTACGCATTGTGCCGCGCTATCCGCTCTCTGATCATATTGCCCCGTTAAGTAGCTAACCGCAAACGCCTTATAGCCCGCAGGAATTTCCAAATTTTCAAGATATACGTCGTCTACGGGGGGTTCGGAGAATACGGACGGAATTGCCGCATTCAATTCTTCCTCGCTAAGCCCCTCCACGTCATAGCGGAGCACCAAACGAAAATCCTCCGTCGTAATGTTGAGGAGCGTTTTAATATCCGCTGCCTCTTTTCTTGCCTGTACGTTATCTTTCTTTTCTACAAAAATTCTATAAATCATATCCGTTCTCACTTACTCCTTTGCAATATCTCTGTACTTAATACCGATATCCTTGCGATAGTACATACCGTCAAAGTGTATCTTTTCCGCATTCGCGTATACTTTTTGGCGAGCAGCCTCAATATCCGCACCCTTTGCCACAACACCGAGCACTCTGCCGCCGCTCGTAACGACTTTTCCGTCCTTACACGCCGTGCCTGCGTGATACACGATTACGTCTTTATCCAAATCACCAAAGGTGATTTCTTTGCCCTTTTCATATTTTTCGGGATAACCGCCGCTAGCGAGCACCAAGCACACACACGCACCGTCCTCCCACTCGATATTGACTTCGTCCAAGCGCTCGTCTACAATCGCCTCGAAAATTTCCATCAAATCCGTTTTGAGCATAGGCAAAATTACCTGCGTTTCAGGATCGCCGAACCGAGCGTTGTATTCGATAACTTTCATACCGTCTTTCGTTTTCATAAGCCCGAAGTACAGCACCCCCTTAAAGGTACGCCCCTCCGCTTTCATTGCAGCAACGGTAGGTTTCATAATCTTTTCCATCACTTCCTGCGCCGTCTTTTCGCCGTAGAAAGGCGCGGGAGAAAACGTACCCATGCCGCCCGTGTTCAAGCCCTCGTCGTTATCCTTAGCCCTCTTATGGTCGCAGCTAGTAATCATAGGTTTAATCGTCTTGCCATCGGTAAACGCCAACGCCGAAACCTCAGGCCCAACCAAAAACTCTTCTACGACGACCTTATTTCCCGCCGAACCGAACTTTTGGTCGAGCATCATTTCTTTCAGTCCGTCTTGTGCCTCTTCGCGCGTCATACAAATTAAAACGCCCTTACCAAGCGCCAACCCGTCCGCCTTTAACACCACGGGAATATCACACGTTTCTACGTATTTTTTCGCCTCTTCATAATCGGAGAACGTTTCGTATTTCGCCGTCGGAATGTCGTATTTTTTCATCAACGCTTTAGAAAACGCTTTACTTGCCTCGATAATCGCCGCGTTCTTGTTAGGCCCAAACGCGCGGTGTCCACGGCTTTGCAGCTCGTCCACGAGCCCAAGCGCTAAGGGATCGTCGGGCGTAACCACCGTAAAATCGATATCCCCTTTTTGGTCAACCCAGTCGCCAACCGCCTTTATATCACAATAATCGACGTTGACGAGTTCTGCCATTTCCGCGATACCCGCATTGCCTTTCATGGCATAAATTTTATCTACTTTCGGCGATTTTTTCAACGCCGCGATAACGGCGTGTTCTCTGCCGCCGTTTCCGATTACCAAAACATTCATTCTTCGTTCTCCGTTCGTTTTTTAATGAATGCGTACCGTCCGTCCGCATTTTTCCACTTTCCCCTCACAAAGCAATCTTACGCACTCGGGGAGCATGGTATGTTCTTCCTTTAAAATACGCGCCTGCAAGCTCTCGGGAGTGTCGTCAGATAAAACAGGCACACTGCGCTGCATAATAATAGCACCGCCGTCCACGTCCGCCTCGACAAAATGCACCGTTGCGCCGCTCAACTTTACACCATATTCAATCGCCGCCTTATGTACGTGCAAGCCGTAATAACCCATGCCGCAAAAGGACGGAATTAAAGACGGATGAATATTGATAATGGCGCTTTCAAATTCCTTGATAAAATTCGCCGGGACGACCAAAAGCCAGCCCGCAAGGACGACATATTCCACGCCCGCCCCTTTCAAGGTCTTTGCAACGTCTGCGTAAAATTCGTCCTTATCCGCATACCTTGTCTTGTCGTAAACAAGCACCTTGATTCCGTGCTTTTTTGCGCGGTCAATCGCCCCGATATCGGGCTTGGACGCCACTAAATATTCAATTTCACAAAACTGATTGCTTTCGTTCGCGTCAATCACCGATTGAAAATCCGTACCGCCGCCCGACGCAAATACTGCTATTTTTTTCATAGTTTATTTTAAGATAACCTTTTTATCGCCTGCAACCGCTTTACCGATTACCACTACGTCTTCGCCTGTTGCTTTCAAGGATTCCATCGCCGCGTCTACGTCCTTAGGGTCAACGCATACGATCATACCGATACCCATGTTAAACGTATTGTAAATCTGTTCGTCCGTAATCCCCGCACGCTTTTGCATTACCTTGAATACAGGGGGCACGTCGTAAGATTTCAAATCGATTTCCGCCGAAATGTTTTCGGGTAAAATTCTGGGAATATTTTCGATAAAGCCGCCGCCCGTAATGTGTGCGATACCCTTTACCTGTACCTTTTCAATCAAAGTCAAAATACTCTTAACGTAGATACGGGTAGGCTTGAGCAATACTTCCGCCGCCGTTGCACCGAGTTCTTCGTCATAAGCCTCCAAAGCCGCCTTGTCGCTGTCGCCAAAGAGTTTACGAACCAGCGAATAACCGTTAGAATGTACCCCCGTGGATTTTAAACCGATAAGTACGTCGCCTTCTTTAATATCCTTACCGTTGATAACCTTTTTCTTATCCACAATACCTACCGCAAAGCCCGCTAAGTCGTATTCGCCGTCGGGATAGAAACCCGGCATTTCTGCCGTTTCACCACCGATAAGCGCACAACCTGCCTGACGGCAACCGTCCGCAATACCCTTTACCACGTCAGCCTCCGCCTCGGGGTACAGTCTGCCGCATGCGTAATAATCCAAGAAAAACAAAGGTTTCGCGCCCTGACATACGATATCGTTTACGCACATAGCAACCGCGTCGATACCGATTGTGTCATGCTTTTCAAGCAAGAAAGCGTATTTCAGTTTCGTACCAACGCCGTCCGTACCTGCAACCAAAACAGGTTCTTCCATCTTCTCGCCTGCGATTGAATAGAAACCGCCAAACGAACCCAAATCCCCGATTACGTTGTTATCGTACGTGGATTTTACGTGTTTTTTCATCAATTCCACGGCTTTGTAGCCTCTCGTTACGTCAACACCACTGTCTTTATAAGAAATTGCCATATTTATCGTTCTCCAATTTTATTTTTTATTTTCTGAAATTTTATAATCGTATTTACTTTCGCCCGTGCACGTCGGGATTTCCGTAGGATATTTCCCGTCAAAACAAGCCGCGCAATACCCTTGACACTTGCTCCCTTCCGCCAGCTTGAATACGTCCTCTACGGGCAGGAACCCCACAGTATCCGCACCAAAAATGCGCGCCATCTCTTCGGGAGAATGATTGCAAGCAATCAACACATCGCGAGATGCGATGTCCGTACCGTAATAGCAGGGATTTAAAAACTGCGGCGCAGACGAGCGCACGTGAATTTCCGTAGCACCTGCATCACGGAGTAATTTGACAACTCTAGCCATCGTCGTTCCGCGCACGATAGAGTCGTCCACCAAAATTACGCGTTTGCCCCTAACCGTTTCCACAACGGGATTGAGCTTGATACGCACCTTATCCTCACGCAAGTTTTGACCAGGGTCAATGAACGTTCTGCCGATATATTTGTTTTTAATAAGACCAAGCCCGTAAGGAATACCCGATTCCTCTGCATACCCTATCGCCGCGTCAATACCCGAATCGGGAGCGCCGATAACGACGTCTGCCTCCACCCCGCAAGCTCTTGCAAGGAACATTCCGGCACGCTTTCTAGCAAGATGTACCGAATAGTCCGCAATCACCGAATCAGGTCTAGCCGTGTAAAGATATTCAAACACACAAAGTCTTTCGGATTTTTGCCCGCAATTTTCTTTGATAGAGTGCACACCGTCCTTTTTGAAAACCAGCAATTCACCTGGTTCAAGATCGCGAATGTGCGCCGCACCAACCGCGTTGAGTGCACAGCTCTCACTAGATATGATATATTCGCCGTCGCCACGCTTGCCATAGCAAATCGGGTGTACGCCGTTTTCATCACGAGCCGCAATTAATTTCTGCGGCGACATAACAATAAGCGAATACCCACCCTTCAATCGTTTCATTGCCTTACAAACAGCCTCTTCAATCGAGTTGGAAGTAATACGTTCCTTAATAATCACCGCCGAAATGATTTCCGCGTCATTTCCCGTATGGAAAATTGAGCCCTGCATTTCCATTTCTGCCTTCAATTCTGCGCCGTTGACTATCTTGCCGTCCATTGCAATCGCCATTCTGCCCTTACTGTGATTGACGACAATCGGCTCGGCATTGATACGGTCTTTCGTTTCGGAGGTACCATAGCGTACGTTGCCGACCGCAATTTGTCCCATGCCCAGTCCTTTCATAACCGCGGGGGCAAATACGTCGTTGACCAGCCCAGAATCTTTATAGGTATGGAAAACCCCGTCATCGTTGACTACGATACCGCAGGACGCTTGCCCACGGTGCTGCAATGCGTACAAACCGTAGTACACGCTGGACGCAACGTTTTCCGTTTTTGTTCCAAATATCCCAAATACTGCCATGGTAATTCTCCGTTAAAGTAATTGCTGCAGCGCGGCATCATCCGCGTTAATTTTATCTTGCATTGTCTTCTTATATGCATCAAGTTGCGTCGCGATTTCGGGATATTTGATACCCAAAATTTGGAGCGCAAGCAAGCCCGCATTTTCACCACCGTTTACCCCTACCGTCGCTACGGGGATACCCGAAGGCATTTGCACAATCGAAAGCAAGCTATCTAATCCGCCCATCATATCCGTCTTTACGGGAAGCCCGATTACGGGAAGAGTGGTAAGCGCCGCAATCACGCCGCCAAGGTGCGCCGCTTTGCCCGCCGCACAAATCAACACCTCAATACCGCGCTGTTTTGCCGTCGCTGCAAATTCGTGCGCCTCGTCGGGTGTACGGTGCGCCGAAATAACGCGAACCTCCGTTTCTACACCAAATTTTTTCAAAACGGAAACGGCAGGTTTTACCACGTCAAAATCCGATTTACTACCCATCAAAATACCAACTTTACTCATAAAAATATCCTCACTAATCTATTTTATAAAATCAAAATGGAGCGCAATTTTTATTGCACCCCACCCGTTATATTACCTTTTTTTGCGCGAAAAAGTACGTTTTACGCCGACAGAAATAAGCCCGCATACTCCCATTTGGATTTTGCGTGCGGAAAACACTGTATAGCCCTTTTGTTTTCCCCATACTTCGATAATCTGCATACCGTAGTCCTTCTTCTTTCGCCCTTAATTTTTCTCCTGTTTCCCCCTACGCCAAGCCACGTTTACCGTGTCTAACGCAAATCACATACAAAAGTATTATACAATAACTCTCATAATAAGTCAAGTATTTTGACGCGACGGCAAAACAGCGCTGTATTGAGGTGCTGATTTG
>JBGVQH010000021.1:0-11148 GCA_045127475.1 Candidatus Scatosoma sp. | reverse complement strand
TCGACAATCGCCTTGCCGTGCAGTTTCATAACGCCGTTTACCTTTTCGTCCGTAAGTGCCAATGCTATTAGTTCTTCTCTGTTCATAAATGCTCCTTTCGCCTTGTTATCGCAGCCAGCGTCCTGCGTTGTGATTTTTTATGATTGCCACCATATCGTTCGTTGCCAACGCTGGTGCCGTTTGCAGGGGTTGAACCTGCATATTAGCGTACCTACACTGAAAGGGAATTGAACCCTATTAGGCACCCTTTTGTCGGATGCTGCTCTACCATTAAGCTAAAACGGCATAAATAAAAGGACAAAGGGAATACCCAATGTCCTTGTTGTTTGATATTGACAAAACGTCATTTTTTGTGGTATACTTATCCAACGCCTAACAGGCAAATCCATCGTAAGGAGGTCTACGCTCATGACCAAACTTTTGAATTTGCCCGTTGCCGCCGAAAGCGTATCAACTAAGGGCTGAAAAAAGTGGCTCACATCCACTTAAAGTGATACGGCTTAAAAGAAAAAGGCTTGCCTAAAAAAGCCTTTACGCTACTCCGTCGAAAGACGTAAAACCAACGGATAGCATTTTGACGTCAATGCTATGACTCCGTTTCGCATGGCGAGCGTAACGCCGTGTAGCGTTGCAAAGCGCGGCTAAATAACTGTGAGAAAAGTCTGCGTTTAGGCGCAGGCTTTTTTTATTTGTCGCGATTTTACCAATTTTTTGTATTAAAAAAGCACTTTGCAGTCAATTGCAAAATGCTTTTAATCGGTTGTTATTCTTGCCTATTGAGATATTCGGTCAAACCATATTTATCTTCAATATCGCCATCAAGCCCGAACTGTTCTTCATAGCCCATAACTTCACCTTGTAATCGAGAAAGGCACTCAAAAAACGCAAGCATTTTTCCGAAGTTTAAATCGTTCTTCGGTTCTTTTTTCAGCTCCTCAATATCTTCAAGTACACCAAATACAAGGTCTTTAATTACGTTTTCAGTTGTGCGCCCTATCTTCTCCATTATTCATTCCTCCGTCTTCTCAATTCAGCAAGAGCTATATTCTTCTGCTTTTGAAAATTTGATATCTCCTTCCGCCAATGTTTTATAGAACCTTCTCGCTGGAGCAAACTACGTTTTTCCCAATCGGGATAGTGTTGCTCTGGTGTATTAACTTTACTTATATGCAAGGCGATTTTCTCGTCGAGATTTTTTACGGTCTTTTCCAACGCCGTAATGGAGAAATTCTTTTGATAGTCTATGAGCTTGCCGCTATGTGCGCCACCCATCTCTGCTACCTTATAATCAATCTCCTGTGCTCGAATCTGCCGTAGTTTCTCAAACTCTTGTTGCTTATCTTTATTATACTTGATTTCTTGGAAAATGTCAACGTCTTCAGGCATATTTTCTTCGCCGATAATTTCTTTCCAACGATTATATTGGTTTTCATCGGCTTTTCTATACCGCCATTTCTTAAACGTAGGCGATAAATTGTCCGACCGCCTTGCTTTTCTAAACGAACCAAGTGTCGTATACGGTGCAGGTTGTTTTTTCTTCGCGTAGTGCTCTTGCATGCGCTGAAATTCCAACATTTCACGGTTGAGCTGTCTGTTTCCCGCTTGCCACGCCGCATAGCTTTCAATATCCTTTTGAAACCGTACGTCTACAAGATTGCCCTTGCTGTCGTATTTTATCTTGCTGTCCTTAATTGCCTTTTCAACGTCCGCAGGGGCTTCTATTTCGATAAACCACGGAATAAACTCGTGTCGGCAATTCGGGTGCGGCAAAGCATAACCGTTCCGCAATACCGTCTTAAACAACGCAGGAAAGCGTTTGTCTTTGCCCGAGATACAATAGACTTTGTCTTGATACGCCGCGCACAATTTACAGCACTGCGGCATTGTCGTCATTTTGACGTAGTCCGTACCCGCTTGTAACGCCCGACCGATTGCACCGATATTCATGCTTTCTATCCTTGCGGACCTTGCCGCCATTGCTGCGTACGCATGCAATGGTTGCCTTGCTCCGTTAGAATATTCAACGTGCATCAAACCGTTTTTTTTCAGGTCTTTCAAAATCGCCTGCTGTACGTTGTAAACGCTGTCTTGCCCCGTCTTGCGTAAATCCCCGATAATGGAATTAACGCGCGTTTTCAGCTCCTTTCCCGCTGCCAACGTGGCGTTTTGCAGTTCGATATACGTATCGCGGGACAGTCCGTTCTTTGCGTATCGATACCCCTGCTGTTCAAGGATTGCCGCCGCCTCTTTTGCGGAAACCTTAGGCGGCTCTTTTACGCTTTGCCTGCCTTCTGTAAACGCCGTCGCAAGCTCTTTCTTCGTGTATTCTGCATTGACCTTGGACAGATACGCCGTCGCTGCGTTCAGGGCTTGGGACAGCTTTTCGTTGAGTTCCTTTGCGCTGTTCGCGCTACCGTCCGTCGTTAAAAGCGTGTTAATATCTTGCTCTATCTTTTGATAATGCGTTTGAAACTCCCGTACACTCTTAAAATCAGGCGGTTTTATGTACCGCATCATTCGTCAATGTCACCGCCCTCATTAATCCCAAACGACGGCATCGCAGGTTGTTCCAAACGCTTTTGCTCGATTATGGCGTCCGACGTCTCTTCGTCAAAACCGTAATCGTTCATAAGCACGCGTTTGCTGCTCCAACCCGTAGCCAAATGCTTTTGTGCAATATCCGCTCTGACACTTTCCGTTGTCGGGATACCGTCATGCCAAACGATAGAAACGTCCTTTTCTTGGATTTCATTGCCGTATTTAACGGACAATGCAGCTATCAGCTTTTGCAGATGCTTTGTCAATATCGCCTTTTTACGAGTCGACCGCATCAACGCAGGTGCAAGCTTAATCATCAAAGCGTCGTAGCCTTGCGATTCCCCGAACGTTTTACTGTTGAGCAGAGAACCCATACCCGACAGGTTTGCAATATCGTCTTTCAAACCGTTAATCGTGTTTTCCACCGCTTGCATACTCGCGTCCCACGTGAGATAGTTGGGCACAGCATCTCCTGCGGGGACTTCGATATAATTTCCAAGTTCTTCCGCTCCACCAAGACTCGGCCCATACATTTTCGGCGCGGAGTGTTTATCCAACACAACGTCCTTCAGCGTCATACGGATATTGTATTCCGATATAGCGTCCGTCACTCTGTCGAAATCTGATACACCACAAATGCGCCGTGTGCCGGGATTATTCGCCGACGCTATGACGGCAAAGTCTTTCAGCCCCGTTGGGAATTCTCCAAGCGCAAAATCCGTCTTACTTTCCTCCAACTCTCTCCCGATTGTATACGTTGGACAGTTGATACGCTGATTTGTGTTTTTTACGGTATAATAAGCATCAGGATTATAACCGGTAATAGCAAACGCCCTATTCGTGTATTTGCCCTTTTCATGAATCTGTACGTGTAATTCGTATTTATTATCCCCAACGGGAGCTATCCACGCCAAAACGTGTTGCGTAATCTCTTTCACGTTCTCACGCGAAACAATGGGGAACCAAGTTGACGGATCCACGTTAATAAACGAATCGTCTACAACCTTCGTCACCCAATCGCCCAGCGCGACAAAATCCGCACAGCCTTCGTCTGCTTTATCCAACAGTTCAGTCGCCGAAAGAATTTCTTTCACTTGTTCGTCCGCGCTCTCCACCGTAATTTCGGGTGGATCACTATACGCCAATTCTTGCATTTTGTTTACAAGATCGGCCCAATAGTTTGCACTAAACAAATACACGTTTTCCGAACTAATGGAAAGGCTGGATAAGATATACAATACACGTCTTCTATATTCAGGCAAAGCCGCCCACATTTCGTCTTCCAACAGTAAGCTATTCACCCGATAGGCATCCAAACGCTTAACCTCGTCGCGGGGTGGAAACTCTGCTCCGTTTTTCAAAAAACTCAAATCGTATAACATATTATATCCTCACGTTCTTTACCGCCGCCTTTGAGCGCATAATCTCGTCGTTCAACGCATAGCGTACGGCATCAATAAAATGGTTGTTTTCATCGGGATAACCGCCGATAAATTCCCCGTCTTTGTTCTTCATATACTCGTATTTTTCAAACTCTTTCGCCGTTTCAGGACAACGACAACGGTCAATTACAATCTTTGTACGGCTTGACAACCATTTCATGCCGTAATCGACAGAGCCAGCCCCCTTCACGCACGCCCTGATGTTGTATCCGTTCCTTGAAAAATCCGCAATCGATTTTGGTTCTTCGTTATCCGCAATCGTCTGTTCTTTTTTGTATTTTTGGAGCTGTTCAATGAGCTCTTCATTTCCCGTCTTTACTCTTGCCACTTCGTCAAACACGTAAAGTTCCATCTTTGACGGATTGTAATGCGTTCGCACAAAAGCAAAAGGATCGGGGAAATACCCCCAGTCAATACCCTGCTTAATACGGTCAAAATTGTCTATCTCTTCATCCGTTATCTCGCGCAGTTCAAGGTTTTCAAAGACGTTGCCGCCCGTGCCCGTCACTTTTCCCTCGTATTCATTTTCGTATGCTTTTGGATTGTGTCGTTTTAGGTCTTCTGCCTCTTGAATAAACTCGTCGCCTAGCCACTCTCTTGGCACGTCCGTATAACTTGTGTGGAGAACTTCTGTCCCTTCTTTTTTCTTTTCGGGGTCCTTTGCCCTTGCCTCAATCTCCGCAACGTATTGATTTGCCCAAGCATGAGCCGTCGCTGGCGGATTGAACGTTTCAAAGATAATAGCGCGGCTCTCTCCATTCTCGTCCGTACCGCGGATTGCGGATTGACGCATATTACGAATTGCCGACATCCCGGGGTATTGGTCAAACTCTTCAAACCACACAATACCGATATACCCAAACGGCGGCTTAATGGATTTGATTTTAACGGGATCGTCTGCACCGCGAAAATAAATCGTCTGTTTCGTAGGCTTATATACAATTTTGAGCGGCGACGTCGTACATTTGAAACGATCCGCCACACCAAGTTTATCTATCCCCCACTTGATTTGCTCATACACGCTGTCTTTTAGCGTATCTTTTACGTTTCGAACACAAAGCGCGTGCATGGATGGATTCGCCATAATAAGTTCTGGTATCTTCAATCCAGGGAAAGAAGACTTCCAACCGCCGCGACCGCCTTTGATAATCGCCTCTCGCGTTGTGCCGTTCGAGATGTGACGGTTTAGATTGGCATACGCGCCAACCATCAATTCCGCAGGAATCTTCACGGGCGGATATTCGTCTCCGCCACCGATTGCGTTTTCTTTCAGTTCAAGGACTTTTTCTATTGCCAAAACACTGCCGTTGCACGCTTTGGATACAAGCCCTGCAATCATCGCCGTTTCTATCGTTGTATCTTTGTCGGCTTTCACGCCAAGCTCGGCAAGATTATCCGTCATTTTTTTACTTTTTGCAGGTTGGTCCAGTAAATTTGCAACGATATCCGCAGCGCGTCGTTTTTGCCGCCGACTTTCACCGCTCTTTTCGCCGCCTTTTTTTCCATTTTTCACGGCTTCATCACGGCTTTGTTGCGATGTGAACGGTTTCAGATTATTCAATTTTCCGCCGTTCTTCGGCATCCAAATCCAGCTCCTTTTATCCTTGTTTTACCCTTGACAAAAAAATTATGTTTTTCACGGCTTCGTCACGGCTTCGATGATTTTTTCTCATGAAAAATCCCGCCGCTCTACCAACGACGGGATTTTACCTGAAAATAAAAATTTTTTGGAGGAATTTATCAATTCCATAATAGCAGTATATCACGGTTTTTTGATAATTTACCGCAATATTTTTGCGGTTTTCAAAATAATTCGTAAGTTTCCCCGATTGCCAGCGCAACCGTAAATACCTCTTCTATCCAAAAATCAGCTGTGCGTTCCGCTATTCCACACTCAATCGCTGCACGCCGATAACTGCGCCGCATCAACCACCGCTGCTGAATATACTCGTAATGCCGCTTGCCTTTCGCCCTGCTCTCTATCTCAAAATGTGATATCGTCCGTTGTACAAGCTCGATTTTCTTTCTCAGCGCCGTGATTTGCTCTATCAACCTTGCGCGGTCGTCCACATACTTTGCAAACTGTTCTTCCGTTCCGTTGCCGTTACCGCCCTGCACCGAAATCTTGCTGTAATCCACGCCGCCTTCGCCCGGAATAGGAATCGCCTTCAGATCCTGCTCCTTCCAAAACAACGTGTTTTTGTTCGTCTGATACATTTGAAACGCCTTTTTGACGTACGCTCTCTTATCTTCCATCTTTACGATTGCTCCCTTCGTTATTTTTCGTTCCAAAGCACCAACAACCCTTTCCGTTTTTCCATACAACGCCGTCTTTGGCGGTTTCTGCGCCGTTTATTCCGTTCCCCGTGGAATTACAAGCGCAGACAACACAACCAAAATAACGGCAATCACAAGCCCTTTTAACACGGTCGCATATTCCTTACTTTTATTTTTCCTTCGTTGACAAGACGTTGCCGTTCTGCTCTAAAATACTCGCAACCGTTTACACCGCAACGAGGCGTTGGGTACGGACAAGTATCTGTACAGATTTCCGCAATCGCTTTCGGTGTTTTTGTCAAGTACGCCTCTTGATTGTCAATCGGCTTTACTTTCCCTTTGCAACTTCCCATCATACTTTCCCCTCCGTGATTTCCTTGCGTACTTGTTCAGAAATAACATCTCGATAATTTTTAATTTCCAAACTTTCGTATACAGTTGTTTCAAGCACCACCGCATTTTCGGGGATTTTGCGATAACCTGCGTTGTAAAGTTTTTCGGCAATAAGATACACTTCACAATATCTTGGCAAAATTTTAGTTTTGAAACCGTGATAGTTACATTCTTCACAAGGTCTATCGCCACACATATTACGTTGTACTGCTTTCGCCATTTCTTCAATTTGCTTTTGCTTATTCATTTTGCCCCCTTGTCATCGGCTTTGCCGTAAACTCTTTGCAAGTAATCGATACTTCGGTTGTTTTACCTGCTATATTCAGTACAAGACTTCTACAATCGTGTTCGTACTCAACCTTGTACTTGCACACGCTTTCTTTGATACAACAATTACATTTTTGACTTGTGTTCATTTTTTTAACTCCTCCACCTTTTTAACATGCGATTTGTAAAAGCACACATTACCTTCTAATCCTCGTCTTAAAACGTATCTTTGAGAATATTCCGAACGTCCCAACACCCCCCTGCCCACATCACCGTCCCAAAAGGTTATCCTTACTCGCTTCCCAATCAAAGCGTTTAATCTTTCATCTTCGTGCGTTTTAGTCATTTTCTTCGTTTTTGTAACTCCTTTAAGCGTTTTTCCGCTTCGGCTTTACCTTCTTCGTTATCAATGAAATATAAGCCGTGTTTGAAATAATCGTTATAAGCGTGGGTAGTGTTAGCCGTAACAATGCCGTCGCTACAAAACCCTATAACAATGTTTTCTTCGTCCAAGTCCATAGCGTATGTGCCGTCCGTATATTGATGTATGCCAACTATACATTCGCCAATCAGTTTAGGGTTGCACTCAATCAGCGTTCCCTGCTCGATTTTGTCTTCAAGCTCGGCAAGGAGATTAAGTTTCTCTATCACTTCGCCGTTATGCGTTCCGTATTCACAATCGTTGCAATTTTGAAAAGCACTACCACGCTCGTTTTTGATTGCATTTATAAGTTCTTTTGTGTTCATCACTCCACCTCCACGCCGTAGCGTTCTTTAAGCCAGCCTTCAAAATCATCAATAAACTTTTGATAACCAACCCAAATAGGTATCAATTCAAGAACACGTCCGTAAATCTCTTTCGCTGTGTCTTTCTTACCTTGTTCATAGCCACGATTATAGCAATCAACTCTAACCTTATCTTCAATATCCATCATTCCACCTCCACGCCTTTTTGCTTAAAATAAGTTTTTACTCGGTTAATTGCAATGTCCACGCCCACCTGCTCTTGCACACCATATGTTGAACGGACGTTCGGCTTAATGCTATTCAACTCATCGATAATCTCTTTCGCCGTGTCTTTGACGGCTTGCTTTTCTTTAACAACCAACTTGCATTTATCCGCTACAAGCTCACAAATCTTTCCTTTCAACTCGTCCACTTGCACTTGTGCGTTTTGATAATCCGCAAGGGCTTGTTTTGCCACCATATCCAAATGCTCGTTTTCTTCCGTTAGCCGTTCGATTTCTGCCTTTTGCTCCGTTGTTGTTTTAATGAAATGCTCTCTATCAGCGTCGTACACTTCTTCAATATGTTCTGCTTTGCTTTTCCATTGACTTACCTCGTTCTGCAAGCGGTTGATAAAGTCAAGTGCCATCTTCGCAAGTCTATTCACGCCGTCAGGCTCATTGTCGTTTGCAAAAATTTCTAAAAGTCTAATTACTTCTTCATATGTCGGTTTCTTTTCTTCCATAGTTTTCTCCTTTTCCCGTACTTGCCGCCTCGTGCGCTGACGGCTTTCGGGATAACCTTGCTTTCGCTTTCGCGCCGTTTAGTTTTGCATTTGCTTGATTTTGCTCACTAAACTGATAATCTTTTTCGTTTTTATTTCAAAACCGCACGCATTTTGAGCGTTAAAAAGGAATATCGGTATTAGATGCACCGCTGTTTTTTATTGTTCTCATAAGAGCAAAAATTGCTTGCGTCTCTTTTCTCGATAAAACTCGAATCTCGTCATTCGATCTGTCGCTTTCGTCGTAATTTCGCAAGGTGATTACACCGTCGCTGTTCAAACTCGCCTGACAAGAATGATATTTTTTGCTGTGGATTACTTCTTTTGTTTGCATTTCTCTTTTTATCGTAATCATAATTCCTCCGTTTTCATAAAACACAACCAATGTGTTTTCATAAGTTTTCCGCTCCTATGCCCGAATAAAGGCTCTGCGCCAATCGCTTTGATAATATCCCTTGTTGGTATATCAATCTCGGACCATTTGAAGACCAATGTCCCATACGGTTTTAGCACGCGCATACATTCCCAAAATCCGTCATGTATGAGCTTGGGCCAATTGTCGGGCAGCTTTCCGTATTTCTTTCTTAACCAAGCGGTTTCTCCTACCTTTACAAGATGCGGTGGGTCAAACACTACTAAATGAAAAGCGTTATCGGGAAATGGCATTGCCGTAAAGTCCGCTATAATATCTGGCACAACGTCAAGTGTTCTAATAGAATCGTTTTTTGTGCTCTTCCAAATAGCTAAATCGTGTTCTTCTCGACAATCCATAAAGACCGCCGTCGGGCAATCTTTTTGAAACCAAATCGTTCGTGACCCACACGTCGCATCTAAAATATGCTTATTCGTCAAATCCATCTTTACCACCTTACGCCGTCAAAACCTTGTCTAACTGCTCCATTGTCTTAATCGGCTTTTTCGTGCAAAGCTCGGGCAAATTCGCCCTTACTAACGCCTCTGCCATTACCGGGCAAACACTGTTTCCGATACGCGCGATCTGCGCCGACTTCGAGTAACTGTCGTTTACTTGCAAGACGTAATCGTCGGGGAATCCCTGTGCCTTAGCAAGCTCTCTCGGTTCTAACATGCGCATTGAAATATCGGAAATAAAATACTGCACACCGTCAACGTCGATTATCAAAATTTCGTCGTCCGCGATATTGTAACCTGCGTATTTGTTCAGCATTTCACGGATTTCTTTCCAATAACCAAGATTTTGCTCGTTTCCCGTCAGCTTTTCCAAATACGCGCTGACGACGGCGTGATGCCCTGCCTTTGCCGTAATCGTCGAAAGTGGATCCTTTACGCTCTGCCCGATCATATTGTTCCGTAACGTACAAATATGCGGATTTACGAGATAGAACCGCGGTTTAGACGTAATCGTATGTAATGGCGCTTTTACGCTCTGCGCCTGCTCTTCCCCAGAATAATACTTGATTAACAGCGAACTCATAAGCTGATTATGGTCTTCACCCGTAACCGTCGGCAACGGATTATCCAACTCACGCCCGCGCCCGTCTTCGCCGTTCCCGTATCGGGAAGAAATGTTTACGCCAACCAAAGCGTTATGGTCGATTGCCGTAACCGTGGATAACGGCTTTTGCACGTCAGAACCTTTTTGTCCGTCACCGCTGTAATACTTTGACAAGAAAGCGCTGGACAAGCCGTATCTGTTTGCCGTATCAACGGTAGATATAGGCTTGTTTAGATTCTGCCCTCGGACTTCTTTGTCGCTCTGTTCGCCATGATACTGTATCAGCGACGGAGCGACAAAACAATGCTCATTCTTTACGCATATCGTCTTTAACGGCTTTTCTATGGAAGATACCCTATCGCCACCGCCCGTCTGCCCAATCTGCATCAGCGACGGCGTACAAAGATAATTTCTATTTCCCGTTGTAATGGTCGGTAAAGGCTCTTTTACCCCGTGCGGTGCGTTGTTTGTGTTATTGCTCATAATAAACGGATTAAAATTCGGATGCACCACGTAATGCTTATTTACTGCCGTTATCGTACTCAATGGCTCGTCTATCGACTGCGACGGATTTTCAAACCGCATTTGCATAATAAACGGATTCGGCGATTTTATCAGAAACTTATCCAAGCCCCGGGCAATCCGTTTCATCGTGTTTTCTTTCAACGGTCTTTTGCGCCCAAAAATCGATTTGCCAACGTCCGTCAAATCAATACACTCGGCTGCGGACCTAAACGGTTTTAAGCCCTTTTCGTCGCCGTGCGTAGGTTTCGGAAATACAATCGGCTGTCCGTCGCGCCGCGCCACCAGGAAGAAACGTTTCCGCGTCGTAGGCGCTCCATAATCGCAGGCACGCAAAACTTTCCACTCTACTGCATAACCAAGGTTTTCCAAATGCTCCACAAACATTTTGAACGTTTGTCCTGCCCGTTTTTTATCGGGCACAAATACTTGCTCGTCTTCTGAAAGGACCTCGCCTTTTTCTGCCGTTACGTACGGCTTTTTTAATTTCCCTTTCTTGTCAAGGACCTTTTTCACGCACCGACCGTTTATGCGCATCGGAATCACAGGTCCCCACGTTGTAAACTCTTCCACGTTTTCCATGATAATCACTCGCGGTTTTACTGTGCCTGCCCATTTACACAAAACCCAAGCCAACGCGCGGATTTTCTTTGATACAGGTGTACCGCCTTTTGCTTTGGAAAAGTGCGTACAGTCGGGCGAACCCCAAACCAACGCCACAGGTC
>JBGVQH010000020.1:0-2574 GCA_045127475.1 Candidatus Scatosoma sp. | reverse complement strand
TCGATTATACCCTTTTGGGCGTTTTGGCATTTTTTCTGGCACTGTTGCTGAACGTGTATGTATGTCCGTACAAACGGCGATGGCGTTTATTTTTACCAGGGACGTGCATTACGGTTGGACTGTGGGCGATTGCCGCGTTGGGATTTTCTCTGTATTTAAAGGTAGGAAATTTGACGAAATTATACGGTGCGCTTTCCACGATTATCGTGTTTTTATTGTGGTTGTACGCCATGATGATTGGTTTTATCGTCGGGGTCATTTTCAACAGCGAAAAAGTGGTAAAAAAACGCAAACGTGGCAAGCGGGAATAAAAAAGGAAACTCTGCACACACTGAAGATATGAAAAAATTTAAAGTAAAGAGCTCGCTTTTGGCTGGGGCGGCGGCGTTGTTATTTTCATTTTCCGCACTCCAAAAAGGGGAATTGACAGACATTGCAAAGCCTTATTTGGGGATATACGATTGTACAGAGGCGAGATTAAGCGATAAAGATTTGTTGGAACGTTTCGACGACGTAAAGCTTGAACTGAAAGCCAAGGGGGAATACGTGCTCTATTTTAAAGAAAAGGGCGGAAAGACAAAGAGGGTAAAGGGGAAATATCATTATGATAGAGAAAAGGAAATAGTAACGCTGCACGTGCCGCATAGCCGCGTGATTCGCCGTGAGTTCCCTTTGAAAAAAGGAGTGTTGACGGTAAGTGTGCCTTATGGGGATAAAATTTTAATTTTACAATTTGAACAAAAATAAACCGTAACCACTAGTTAAATAGTGGTTATTACTTTTTATGTGAAAAAATTTTTCGACAAAAACAAACAAATGTTCGCAAAATACTTGCAATTTGGAAAAAATGGTGTTATAATTAGATAAATTAGTGGAAACCGAGCGGCGTGCGGTAGGGCGAACGACGGGAAATTGTTGATAATTCGTTGAAAAACCTTGACGGGATAGGGAGAATTTGTTATAATAACAAAAAATCACGCGAGGACGATATGGCGAAAAATTTAGAAAAATACCAACAGGTAGAGCGGTCGATTATTAAGACCTATCGCAAATCAATTTGGTCGCCGTTTGTACTGGCGGTAAAAAAATATGCTTTGATACAGGCGGGGGATAACATTGCCGTGTGTATTTCGGGGGGAAAGGACAGCATGCTGCTTGCGAAGTTGCTGCAAGAGCTGCAACGGCATAGCGACGTGCCGTTTGAGTTGACGTTTTTGGTCATGGACCCTGGTTATAACGACGAAAACCGTAAAAAGATAGAAGAGAATGCACGCCTTTTGAACGTGCCGATTACGGTGTTTGAGAGCGAGGTTTTTGCTGCGGCAGACGCGGCGAATGCGGAAAATCCCTGCTATCTTTGCGCGCGTATGCGGCGAGGACATTTGTACGCAAAAGCGAAAGAGTTGGGCTGTAATAAAATTGCGCTAGGGCATCATAAGAGCGACGTGATTGAAACGACGGTGATGGGCATGCTGTACGGCGGTCAGCTGCAAGGCATGCTGCCGCGGATTAAAAGCACCAACTTTGAGGGGATGGAGCTAATTCGTCCCATGTATTGTATTTTAGAAACGGACGTTTTGCGCTGGAAAGAATACAACGGTTTGGATTTTATCGCGTGCGCTTGTAAATTCACGCAAAATTTGACGGGCGGGGATGAGGATACCTTTTCTGCGCGACGCAAGGTGAAAGCCTTGATTGCGGAGCTGAAAAAGGAAAACGATAACGTGGAAAATAATATTTTCCAGAGTATTCATAACGTACAACTCGACACCCTTGCCGAATATAAAACGGATGGTGTAAAACATTCTTTCTTGGAAAAATTTGACGGCGAGGCATAAACGGGAAGCTTCTTTCATAGGATAAACTATGCAAGAAAATCAAGCTGCAAAGCATACGTTATCGATTGAACAAAGGAAATTTTTGACGGTTAGCGCGGTAGAGAGCGTGGTTGCCTTTTCGGAGGTGAAAATCGTGTTGTCGCTTGTCGGCGGCGAAAGGCTGAACGTAATCGGGTCGGGGTTGAAAATTACGGGGTTTTCCAAATCGAGCGGGGCATTTACCGCAGAGGGTACGCTGACGGGCGTGCAATACGGCGGCAAAGGGTTCGCGGCAAGAATATTTAAATAAATGGACGGCAAGGGACAGTTTAGCGTATTTTGCCTTTGCATTGCAGTTGGCGTTGTCGGCGGGGTGCTCTATGAATTGTTTGTCCTGTTGCGTGCGGTATTCTGCTGCGGCAGGGGGAAGAACAAGCTTGTCGGGGTTCTATTAGACGTGGCGTTTTTTGTGAGCTTTGCGTTGCTTTGTACGTATGCAGCCTACCGTTTCCGTTTTCCCGATTTACGTTTTTATATGTGGATAGGTTACGCCGCGGGTTGGATAATATATTTAAAAACTTTGCGAAGAATAGTTGCATTTTTGCAAAAAGTATGCTATAATAAAGCAATCAAAGTGGTAAAAAAGGTCAAAACGAAGAAGAAACTCTCAAAAACGGGGGATAAGATATGACACAAGACAAGATGAGAAGAATCATAACGGCGTGCACCGCGGCGGTAACGGCGTTGCTTGTGTTTT
>JBGVQH010000019.1:0-2580 GCA_045127475.1 Candidatus Scatosoma sp. | reverse complement strand
ACTTTCGTACGTAGTCATACCCGTATGTTATTTGATGAACATAATCCTTTTTGCGGGATTGTATTACATGTTCTCAACAAAAGAGAATAAAGTAGAATAACCAACTTACGCAAAGAACCGCCCCTGCCCCGCAAACGCAGGGGCGGTTTTGTAATACACTAAAAAAGAAGTTCTTACAGTCTCTCGCGTCCACCGCAACAAAAAAACACCCCAGAGGGGTGTTGTTGTGGTGGACGCGAGAGGGCTCGTACCTCCGACCTCTACCATGTCAAGGTAGCGCTCTAACCAACTGAGCTACGCCTCCAATTTAAATTACTTTGTCATTATAACAAATAAAAAATAAATAGTCAACCGTTTTTTTATTATAGCAAAAACAAAAATTGTAAAAACTGCTGCTTTTTAACTTTAATGATGTTTTTCAATAAGAATCACACAACCATCGGTTGTTTATTTAACAAGAGCAAAGCTCTTGCTTTTTTATAAAATTCGGTGTATACTGATAAAAAAGAAACTTTTAGGAGCCTTATATGAATATCGGTATTACCATCAACAAATTGCGAACAAATGCAAAATTGACACAGGCACAATTTTCGGAGATACTCGGCGTTTCACAACAATCTGTTCAAAAGTGGGAAAGTGGTTTGTCTACCCCAGATTTAAATAAACTTGTTTTGATTTCCAAATATTTCGGCGTATCCTTAGATTCGTTAATCCTTGACACGGACAATCGCTTTGTCGAAGAAATGCAACAGGTTTCCACCATAAAACCCAAATACCAAACCATTCCCGATACCGAATTTTACCCCTCCAACCTGCAATGGGAATACCTGCAATCAAGCGAAGAAGGGTTGGACGTAGATAAATACGCCAATTTGTTTACTACGGTTGCACGCTTGCCCAAGGGTGAAATTAAGAAAAAACTAGGCGACGTAATTTTTGAAATCGTTTCCACCGCAAAACAAAAAGACGGCTATCCCTATCTTGAACCCTCTGGTTTAGAACAAATTAAAACACTCAGAAAAGGCAACACTGCACCCCGACCTTATGATAAAGATTCCCTTTATGATAAAATTTACGGAGCTTGGATGGGCAGAATTTGCGGTTGCATGTTAGGCAAGCCTTTGGAATCCATCCGTACCGACGAGCTGCTCCCCTTTTTAAAGCAAACAAACAACTATCCGTTGTATCGACACGTATATCGAACGGATATTACCCCCGAAATTATCGAAAAATACAAATTCCCGTTTAAAACGAGAGAATATATAGACGAATTAGACGGCATGCCCGTAGACGACGACACAAACTACGTCGTGTTGGCGCAAGAACTTATTGAAGAATTCGGGCACGATTTCACCCCCGATAACGTCGCAAATTGCTGGTTAAAATATCAACGCAAGGATTCCTATTGGACGGCAGAACGGGTTGCGTATTGTAACTTTGTAAAAGGCTATACACCCCCAGAATCTGCTGTTTATAAAAACCCTTTCCGCGAATGGATCGGCGCGCAAATCCGCGGTGATTATTTCGGGTATATCAATCCTGGCAATCCTGAAAAAGCGGCAGAAATGGCATGGCGCGACGCGTCTATCTCCCATGTCAAAAACGGAATTTACGGGGAAATGTTTATCTCTGCAATGCTTGCCGTCGCGGCAACCACAAACAATTTGGAAGAAATTATTACAGGGGGGCTTGCACAAATCCCCTACACATCCCGATTGCATGCCGCAATTACAGCGGTTATCGACGATTTTCACAGCGGCCTTTCGCAGCGGTCTTGCTTTGATAAAATTCACGAGCAATACGACGAACACACCGAATACGGCTGGTGTCACACAATCCCCAACGCCATGATTGTCGTCGCCTCCCTTTTATACGGCAAAAGTGATTACGCAAAATCTATCTGCATGTCGGTAGAGACAGGCTTTGACACCGATTGCAACGGCGCGACCGTTGGTTCTATTTTAGGTATGGCAAACGGAATACATTCCATTCCCGATTATTGGGTTTCCCCCATGCACGACACTTTGCATACCTCCATTTTCGGTGTGGGAACGGTTTCCATTAAACAGCGCGTTGCGCTTACCATGAAACATTTGACGGAATAATCAAGCTTTTTAAAAAATATTTTTGAGGGATATTATGAAATTTTTTGTAATCGGCAGTTTAAATATGGATTTGGTCATTCAATCCCCCGTCGCTCCCGAAAAAGGTATGACGGTTGCGGGAGAAGGTTTTATGATGAACTCCGGCGGCAAGGGCGCAAACCAAGCCACGGCTATCGCCAAACTAGGCGGCGACGTACGCATGGTCGGTTGTGTGGGAAAGGTTTTCGGTGAAGAACTGAAAAATACGCTAAGCTCCTATGGGGTTAACGTCGACCTTGTAGAAACAAAAACGGACGTTTCCAGTGGCATTGCCGTCATTATCGTCACGAACGGGGACAACCGTATCATTTTGGATAAAGGCGCAAACGCAAAAGTTACACCGGATATTATCGATTATGCTCTGTCTTTTGCAGAAGAAGGGGATTATCTCGTTTTACAGTTAGAAATTCCAATCGAGAGCGTTTGTTATGCCCTG
>JBGVQH010000018.1:0-2753 GCA_045127475.1 Candidatus Scatosoma sp. | reverse complement strand
TGCAGGCTATACCGCGACCAACAAGGTGTACGGCTTGTTAGAATGCAGCGCCACGTCGTTAGGGCTTGCCTGCTCCACCTTTCTTGCGCAAAATTATGGAGCAACGCTCTACGACCGCGTAAAATACGGCGTAAAAACATCCGTCTATATTGCTGTACTTATGGCGGTTATCGTTCTTAGCCTTACTCTGCTGTTTAGAAAATATCTGCTCCTCCTTTTCTTGGACGTCAACCAGGCGGGTGGATACGACGCCCTCACGATTGCCGTACGCTATTTGACGATTATGACGGTGTTTTTAATCGTTCTTTACCTTATCCACGTGTTTAGAAACTCCTTGCAAGCCATCGGTATCGCGTCTTGGTCCTTTTTATCGGGCATTTCCGAATTCCTCTGCCGCGTATTTATGGCAAAGATTGCCGTGCATTGGGTGTGGCTTGGCAGCGACGCCCTGTTCGTTTCCGAACCCGTCGCATGGTTTGGCGCATTGCTCACCGTTTTTCTTCCCTATTTTTATTATAGAAAAAAATTGTTAGGAACTGACGGCAAAAATAAGAACGCCGACAATCCCGTCGACGTTCCTTCTTCTGAACTATAAAATTTTATGGCAAAAAGACGGGCTTATATGCTCGCCTTTTTCTTTTACGCCATTCTATCTATAAAATAACCGATATTCGACGAGCTGTCGGGGTTAAAGGTTAAATTGCAAATGGACGCCACCAAAGGATATATTCCTAATGTAAGCATCGCAAACCAAAAGTAAGCCCACGTACGCGATTTGTGATTTCTCGGCTTTAACGAGGTGTGGTTAATAATAAAACTACCTATCCACCCCAAGAAAAACGTCAACAAAAAACGCGCAACCTTATTGTTTTCCATAAAAATACCTCCAAGAATAGATTTTGTAATTTTATTATATACTAACCTGTGGTTAGCTGTCAAGCATTTTCTAACTGTTAGTTATATAATATTTTTATGGAAAATACGATTATTAAGGAACGATTGAGCGAAGAATTGAAAAATTGCGGGCTTACGACGGTAGAAATTGCGCGGCGTATCGGCGTTTCTCCTGAAATGGTTACACAATACCGCACGACGAAAAAATTCCCCAAGCTGGACACCTTTGCAAAACTGTGTAAGGAGCTGGATTTGGACGCAAATTATATTTTGGGCTTAACAGAAAATTAAAAGCACGGCTGCATGCGCGCAACCGTGCTTTGTTTTTGCATATACTGTTATTAGTTCTTCAATGCGTCGGGCGCGTCGAACGTCGTGCCAGCCTGATCTTCGGGGAACATCATGCCTGCGGGAATCACGGGCAACATCATGGGCTGAATAAACGCGTTGGACGTCAACGCCGAAACTGCCGCGCGCAGGTAGGGATATACGATTTCCGTCGTGCTGATAGCAAGAACCTGCTTATCTTCCGCCGTTTCCACGTCCTCTGCCTCGAACAAGCCGACAAGGCGCACCTTCATATTGAAAGGCTTGGGGGATTCTTCGGTGGATTCCACCTTTACTTCCAAGCCAACGAGCCAAATTTTGTCGTTTTCTTTTACTCTTCTAATCGTGCGAGAGAACTGGGGTTTGATTTCAAACTTCGTGTCCTTGTCCGCTTTGATGTGGTTCATCGTGTAGCTGAGTTCTTCGGCGGTGATGCCTCTAAGTGCGTATTTCATAATTTTTACCTCGTTAATAATTTTTCTTTATTATAACAGGTTTCCCCCTTGGTGTCAACCGCCTGTTTAACCGTTATCAATTATATATACACCGTTTTTTTTCTTTCCAAACAGGAATTTTTAAAAATTCTTCTTAGCAAAAGGCTTGTTTGCCGCAAAAATAAGCCCTTAGAAAAAAATTTTTATTTTTTTTAATTTTTTTTAAAAAATGCCGCAAAAATGCTTGCCTTTCTTTTTGGGATATGGTATAGTAATTAAGCTTTCGACGGAAGCTTAGCTCAGCTGGGAGAGCATCTGCCTTACAAGCAGAGGGTCACAGGTTCGATCCCTGTAGCTTCCACCAATGAAAAACAGTGCGGATTAAGTATGCGGGAATAGCTCAGTGGTAGAGCGTCACCTTGCCAAGGTGAATGTCGCGGGTTCGAATCTCGTTTCCCGCTCCAAATATCCGTACTGTTTTTTCTTTTATTTGCCGATGGCGGCAGGGACGGCGCTATAGCCAAGTGGTAAGGCCAAGGTCTGCAAAACCTTTATCCCCCGGTTCAAATCCGGGTGGCGCCTCCAAAAAACTCTGCATCTTACGGTGCAGAGTTTTTCTTTCGAATTTCCTTTTTATAAATATATGCCGCTGTGGTGGAATAGGCAGACGCAAGGGACTTAAAATTTTTCGTGTTGTTAAAAATTCACACTTCGGCAAAAAGTTAACAAAAATTCACAAAAAACTGAACATTTTTATGCCACTGTGGCGGAATAGGCAGACGCAACGGACTTAAAATCCGTCGAAATTAACCTTTCGTACCGGTTCGACTCCGGTCAGTGGCACCAAAATTAGGGTAAATTCTTCGGATTTTACCCTTTTTTGTTATCTTTGGGAACTTTTTGGGAACCAAAAATTAACATTTTTTAGGGCTTTTCAGCCCTTTTTAAGTAAAATCCGTCGTTTTTACCGTATTTTTGTTCGTTTTTAACATTTTTACTCGTATTCGTAATCAATTTTGTTAATTTCAGCCAAAAAGTACTCGTCGGAATAGGTGGTATAACCCCTATCCACCCAGCTGGTCTTTACGTCGCCCTCCG
>JBGVQH010000017.1:0-5082 GCA_045127475.1 Candidatus Scatosoma sp. | reverse complement strand
CTTTCGTCTTGGGTTCAAGGGAAAGCTGAATAACGGGTTCAGGGAATACCATCTTTTCAAGAATGATAGGATGTTTTTCGTCGCAGAGCGTGTCGCCCGTCGTCGTGTATTTCAAACCAACGATTGCGCAGATATCGCCTGAGCAAATTTCGGGGATATCCTTTCTTTCGTTTGCGTGCATTTGCACCAAACGGCCTACACGTTCTTTCTTTTCCTTCGTCGAGTTATAAACGTACGAACCAGCGGAAAGAACACCCGAATATGCGCGGAAATATGCAAGCGAACCTACGAACGGGTCGGTTGCAATCTTGAACGCAAGACCAGAGAACGCTTCGTCGTCAGCCGTTCTTCTGATTTCTTCTTCGTCCGTGTCGGGGTTTACACCCTTAACGTTTGCAACGTCAAGAGGGCTGGGAAGGAAATTGATAACCGCGTCAAGAAGGAACTGAACGCCCTTGTTTTTATAGGACGAACCGCAAAGCATAGGAATCGCTTCCATATTCAAGCAACGGATACGCAAACCTCTGATGATTTCTTCCGCCGACAAATCCCCTTCTTCAAAGAATTTTTCGGTGAGTTCGTCGTCAGCTTCTGCCGCTGCCTCAACAAGCTTTGCACGGTATTCTTCCGCGATATCTTTCATATCCTCGGGAATGGGTTCTTTACGGAAATCCTTACCAAGGTCGTCATAATAAACTTCTGCTTCCATATTGATAAGGTCAACGATACCTTTGAAAGTATCTTCCTTACCGATGGGGAGTTCGATGGGAACGGGGTTTGCGCCAAGTCTTTCACGAATCATGTTTTCAACGCGATAGTAGTCAGCACCGTTGATGTCCATCTTGTTAACGTATGCGATACGGGGAACTTTGTAGTTGTCCGCCTGTCTCCATACGGTTTCGGACTGAGGTTCTACACCGCCCTTTGCGCAGAACGTTGCGACTGCACCGTCGAGTACGCGGAGCGAACGTTCAACTTCTACCGTGAAATCAACGTGGCCCGGGGTATCGATGATGTTGAAGCGGTGATTTTTCCAAACGCAGGTCGTCGCAGCGGACGTAATCGTGATACCACGTTCCTGTTCCTGCACCATCCAGTCCATCGTTGCAGTACCTTCGTGGGTGTCGCCGATCTTGTGCGTTTTACCCGTATAGAACAGGATACGCTCGGTGGTCGTCGTCTTACCCGCGTCGATATGCGCCATGATACCAAAGTTTCTGGTATGGAGTAAATCGAATTCTCTTGCCATAATTTACCTCTCTTAGAATCTGAAGTGAGCAAATGCTTTGTTCGCTTCTGCCATTCTATGCGTATCTTCCTTCTTCTTTACAGAACCGCCCGCATTGTTGTACGCGTCCATAAGTTCTGCAGCAAGTCTGGAAGCCATTTCTCTTTCGCTACGTTTTCTAGTATTGATAACGAGCCAACGGATAGCCAACGTCTGGCGTCTTTCCGGTCTGATTTCGATGGGAACTTGATAGTTAGCACCACCTACACGACGCGCTTTAACTTCAACGACAGGCATTACGTTTTCCATAGCCTGCTTGAAGATTTCCATCGCGTCCATACCGAGCTTTTCGCTCATAATTTTAAATGCATCGTAAACGATTGCCTGCGCCGTGCCTTTTTTGCCGTCGAGCATGATTTGGTTGATCAATTTCGTAACAACCTTGCTACCGTACATAGGATCGGGCAGAACGTCTCTTTTAGGGACATTACCTCTTCTAGGCATAATTTGAATCCTCCTTTGAAAATTTTTTGATAAGGGCTTTACCCTTCAGTACAGCTATCGCGCCGCCGAATCTTCGTCGGGGTGCGAATCTTCTGCAACTTTCGTTGCATACTGCCTACTTTTATTCGGGGCTTTTCGAGCTATATTCCGATTAACAAGTAGGTCTTTTGCGTTTTGGTTTATTCGTCTTAAAACGCAAGCGACATTCGGGCTGTTTTCGTGCGCCCGCCACCTTTTGAAAGCAAATGCTTTCTTTGCTCAGCTTGTCCGCTAATTACTTAGGGCGTTTTGCGCCGTATTTCGAACGGGACTGCTTACGCTTTGCTACGCCGGCGGTATCAAGCGCGCCGCGTACGATATGGTAACGTACACCGGGCAAGTCCTTAACACGGCCGCCTCTGATCAAAACGGAGCTGTGCTCTTGAAGGTTATGACCTTCACCGGGAATGTAGACCGTACCTTCCTGCTTGTTGGTAAGACGTACACGTGCAATCTTACGCATAGCGGAGTTAGGCTTCTTAGGAGAAGTCGTGGTTACGGACAAACATACGCCGCGCTTTTGAGGACAGTTGTCAAGAATAGGACTCTTAGACTTGTACGTGATACGTTCTCTGCCCTTTTTGATGAGCTGGTTAATAGTAGGCATATTTTTGACCTCCTTGTAAAAAATTTGGAATATATCCCCTCGAAATTGCCCTTATCGCAATTTCAAAGAAATCAAATTGAGTGGTTGGGCTTTTTGTCCTTTTCCTTTTGTTTTCCGCAAAAGGGCATAGTACACCCAAAGCCGCAACGATATTATTTTAGCACGCTGACAAGCATTTGTCAAACGTTTGAGGAAAGTTTTTTATAAAAAAATTTGCTTTTTACAAAAAATCCCACGAAAAACGTTTGTTTCCGTAGGATTTCCTTTTTTTATAAACTTTCGAGCTGTGCTACGCACTTCGCTTTCATATCCTGATATTTCGCAAGCTTTTCCTTTTCCGCGTCCACGAGCTTTGCAGGCGCTTTGGAAACAAAGCTTTCATTCTTCAGTTTCCCCTCCGCACGGGCAATTTCGCTATCAATGCGTTCGATTTCCGCCGTCAATCTTGCCTTTTCCTTTTCAATATCAACGAGCTCGCCAAGCGGTACGTAAATCTGTGCAATCTCCGTAACGGACGATACCGTTTTACCGTCTACACACGCCGCGCTTTCTACAAAGTTCAATGCACTTGCGCCCGACAATTTCATAATGCAATCTTTGTTGAGTTGAATCAACCGCTTACTTTCGGTAACGATATTCAATTCCACTTTCTTGGACGGAGGACAATCCGCATCCTTTTTCATAGCGCGAACCGCTTTGATAATGCCCATGACGCCCTCAAAGGCTTTCGCCTCTTTTTTGTACGCCGTTTTAGAATTATATCTAGGGAAATCCGAAATCATAATGCTACCCTTTGTCGCGGGCAGGTTCGCATAGATTTCCTCCGTTACAAACGGAATAAACGGGTGCAACAATTTAAGCGCGTTTTCCAGCACGAAACAAAGCACCGCGAGCGCGTCTTTCTTTCTGTTTTCATCCTCGCCGTAAAGGGCGGGTTTAGAAAGCTCGATATACCAATCGCAGAAATCATCCCAGACAAAATCACAAACGATATCCGCTGCAACGCCTAACTCGTATTTATTAAGATTGGTCGTAACTTCGCGAATACAATTTTGCAATTTCGAGATAATCCACTTATCCGCAGGCGCAAGCTTTACGTCCGCAATCGCAGGAATTTTCTTATCTTCCACGTTCATCAGTACGAAACGTGCCGCATTCCAAAGCTTGTTGATAAAGTTACGGCAAGCCTCTACTTTCGTATCCGAATAACGGGTATCGTTACCGGGCGCAACCCCACGGAGCAAAGAAAGCCGCAAGGAGTCTGCACCGTATTTTTCAATAACTTCGAGCGGGTCAATACCGTTGCCGAGCGATTTACTCATTTTTCTGCCCTGTTCATCACGGACGATACCGTGGATAAGAACGTCATGGAAAGGCACTTTGCCCGTATGTTCAATACCCGAGAAAATCATTCTGGAAACCCAGAAGAAGATAATATCATACCCCGTTACGAGCACGTCGGTCGGATAGAAATATTTATAATCGTCCGTCATATCGGGATAACCGAGTGTCGAGAACGGCCAAAGAGCAGACGAGAACCACGTATCGAGTACGTCTTCATCCTGACGCAAATGCACACTGCCGCAAACGGGGCAAACAGTCGGGTCTTCCTTTTCGCAGATAACGTGCCCGCAATCCTTACAATACCATACGGGAATACGATGCCCCCACCAAAGCTGACGGGAAATACACCAATCGCGTACGTTTTCCATCCAATTATAATAAATCTTAGAAAAACGTTCGGGTACAAATCTCGTCTTGTTTTTCATAACCGCCTGAATAGCAGGCTTTGCAAGGGGCTCCATCTTCACGAACCATTGTTTGGAAACAATCGGTTCTACCGTCGAATGACAACGGTAACAATGCCCTACGTTGTGGGTATGGTTTTCAATTTTTACAAGATTTCCGCTCTTTTCCAAATCCGCAACGATTTGCTTTCTCGCTACGTATCTATCCATACCGTTATATACGCCAGCCAGCTCGTTCATCGTGCCGTCGTCGTTCATCACACGGATTACAGGTAAATCATGACGTTTGCCTACCTCAAAGTCGTTAGGGTCGTGCGCGGGCGTAATCTTTACGCAACCCGTACCAAACGCAGGGTCTACGTATTCGTCTGCCACCACGGGGATTTCTCTGTCCGTCAAGGGCAATCTCAGCGTTTTCCCAACGAGCGCTTTATACCGTTCGTCGTCAGGGTGTACCGCCACCGCCGTATCCCCGAGCATGGTTTCGGGACGGGTCGTCGCTACGATTACCTCTGCACTGCCATCCGTTGCGGGATAGCGCAAATGCCAGAAATGTCCACCCTCTTCCGCATATTCTACTTCCGCATCCGAAAGCGCCGTCTTGCAGCAGGGACACCAGTTGATAATTCTGTCTCCCTGATAAATCAACCCCTTTTTATAGAGGTTTACGAACACTTCGCGTACCGCGCGAGAGCATTTTTCGTCCATCGTAAACGCTTGACGCGACCAGTCGCACGAAGTACCCATCTTGCGTTGTTGGGTCATAATACGGTTGCCGTATTGTTCTTTCCAGTCCCAAGCGCGCACCAAAAAGCCCTCTCTTCCGATATCCGCCTTGGTAACTCCTTCCGCTTTCATTTTTTCAACGATTTTTACTTCCGTAGCGATAGAAGCGTGGTCGCAACCAGGCAACCACAATGCCGCATAGCCTTGCATTCTTTTAAAACGAGTCAAAG
>JBGVQH010000016.1:0-2201 GCA_045127475.1 Candidatus Scatosoma sp. | reverse complement strand
AACAATACGATATCGCCGTGCGCGGCGGTTTGCATTGCGCGCCGCTCATGCACAAGGGGTTGGGCACGCAGGACGACGGTTTGGTGCGCGTTTCCTTTTCGCATTTTAACAGCGAAAGCGAAATAGATATTCTTCTTTCTGCTCTTGCGAAAATCAATGACGGAATTTTTTAAATTTCTTTCAGCCGTTGCACCACCGCGCGTAGACGTTTGCGTTGAAATCCGTCCAGCATAGGCGCAAAGCTTTGATAAAACGCCTCTATCTCTTCGTTGGATAACGTCCCCGCCCGTTTCCCCCGCTCTGCCTCTTCCAAAATGCTTTGCAGCATAGCCGCGTTGCTCTTGCCGTTATACGCCGCTGCAATCTTTTTCGTTAGTTCTTCCGCCGTTGCACCGTTTTGTTTTTGCGTGTTGTCGCCGTCGCGATTTTGCGCGTTCGCCACGTCTGCCGCCTGCTTAGAATATTCTTTAAAGCTCTTCATAATCCACCTCCGAAAGCGTTACTATATCCTATGCCGCTTGGCAAGTTTTGGTCACGTGTGCATATACTGAAATATGGAAATTTTAATTTTGGTTTTATTGTATTATCTTTCACAAAACCCCGATTTTGCCGACAGCGTGAAACCGCTGATGAGCCAAATTAAGGACTCTGAAGAAATGCTGCGGTTTTTAAACGACCTTTCCAAATTCACGCAGACCTTTTCCGCGTTTACAGGCAAAGAAAATGGGGATAAAAAGGAAAAAACACATGAAGAAAAAGCAAAAAACGAAAAAGAAAATCCGCAATCCCCTACCGCAGGAATCGCGGACGCTTTTATCCAAAACATCTTAGACAGTTATTTAAAAAAACAGTAAGCTTTTCTAAGGCTACACGATAGAAAACCCGCCGTTAACAGGAATATCCACACCCGTTACGTAATCGTTTTCTTCAAGGTATAAAACGGCTTTCGCCACGTCGTCGCCGCAGCCCAAACGCCCCATCGGAATTTCCTCTTGCAACGCCGCCATATCCTCTGCGGAAAAACGCGCGTTCATCGCCGTATTAATTACCCCGGGGGACACGCAGTTTACGCGCACGCCCGACCAACCCAGCTCTTTGGCAAGCGCCTTTGTAAAACCGATAAGTGCCGCTTTGGATGCGGAATACACACTCTCACAGCTGCCGCCAACTTCCCCCCAAACGGAGGAAATATTGACAATCAACCCGTTGCGATTATCAATCATACCCTTTGCCGCCTCACGCGCACAAAGGAACGCACCGCCGACGTTGACGGACATCAGTCGATTAAATTCTTCATAGCTGACGTCCTGTATCTGTTTGACGAGCGCAACGCCCGCGTTGTTTACCAAAACGTCCACGCGCCCGATTGCCGCAAACAATTTTTGCACGTCCTCTTCCCTCGCCACGTCCGCGCGGAATACTTCCACGCCCTCTGCGGCGATTTTTTTTGCGCTTTCCTCGTCCTTAGAATACGCCGCGCAAACGCGATACCCCTTTTTTAAAAACGCCCGAGCAATCGCCGCTCCGATTCCGCGTACACCGCCCGTCACCAAAACCGTTTTCATCTCTGCCCACCTTTTATTTTTCTGTCAAAGCGATAATTTCCGCCGCAATCTCTTCGGGTGTTTTCCCGTCCACGTCCACCACGCAATCGGCTACACCCTCGTAAATGGGCGCACGCACCTTTAAAAGCTCCGTCAGCCGCTCGGATAAGCTTTGTCCCGATTGCAACAAGGGGCGCTCGGTATCCTTTTGCAAGCGCGAAAGCAAGGTTTCTTTCTTTGCCCGTAAATACACGATTTTACCCTTTTTTCGCAGCAGTGTTACGTTTTCCGTTTTTAACACCAATCCGCCACCCGTCGCGATTACGAGGTTGTCCTTTTGCACCAACTCTTGCACCGTTTCCGTTTCAATCTCGCGAAAGCGCGCCTCGCCGTAGCAAGCGAAAATATCCGCAATTTTGCCATGTTTTTGCACGATTTTTTCGTCGGTATCGCAGCAGATTTTACCGCTACGCGCCGCAATTTCACGCCCAACGGTCGTCTTTCCGCAGCCCATCATGCCGCATAAAATCAGGTTCATAACCCACCCCGTTTATTTTGCCAAAACGTCCTTTAATCCAACAATCGCCGCGATATAACTGCCGTGGCCAAACCCGCAAACCACACCCTTGCACACCTCGGACAGCACGCTGTTATGAC
>JBGVQH010000015.1:0-10782 GCA_045127475.1 Candidatus Scatosoma sp. | reverse complement strand
GTGGCGGACGGAAAAGTTTTATATAAGAGCTTGCATACCACGAGGCTGGGCGAGGGCTTGGCGCATTCGTCTATGCTATTGCCCGCTGCAATCGAGCGGACGGCGCAGGCGGTTGCTACTTTTTATCACAAAGCAGTAGAGGACGGCGCGGAACAGACGGTTGCGTTTGCCACGGCTGCCGTGCGCAGCGCAGAAAATCGCGCGGAATTTCTGAATAGAGTAAAAAACCTTTGCGGCTTGGAAATCGAAGTCGTTTCGGGAGAAGAAGAGGCGGAGCTGGGTATTTTGGGCGCGCTGGGAAAGCGCGACGGCGGCGTTATCGATATCGGCGGTGCGAGTACGGAAATTGTGGTGAAAGCGGGCGGAAAGCTCGTCTATAAAAAGAGCTTGGATATCGGCGTGGTACGCTTAAAAGACGGTTACGGAAAGGACGTGAACGGGATTAGAGTGGCTGCTGAACAAGCGGCGCTTGCGTTTGGGGAAATTCCGAAAACCGATCTTTTTTGCGGTATCGGCGGTACGGCGACGACGCTGGCGGCGCAATATTTGGGCTTGCAAACGTACGATTCGGCGAGGGTTACGGGCACGGAAATCCCTGTGGGCGCATTAAAAGAGCTTGCGGACAAGCTGTCGGTAATGTCCGTGGACGAAATCGCGGCTCTGCCGTGTATGCCCAAGGGACGCGCTGACGTGATTTTAGGCGGTGCGGTGTTGCTTTCAACGCTTATGGAAAAGCTGGGCTTTGCCGTACTTACGGTCAGCGATCGGGATAATTTGGAAGGCTACGCGATAAAACGCGGTTTGATGAAATAAGAGGAAAAGGATAAGGACGGTATGAAAAGACGGATAGCGACAATTTACGCCGTAGTGCAAACGCTGCTACTTTTAACAGGGCTTGCGCTGGTCTTTTTCTTTGCTTGGCAGGGCGGCACGGCTGATTTGATTTTTGCGTTAACGGGTATGGCAATCGCCTTTGTTTTTGCGCCGATTTATCACGAATTCGGGCATTTATTTGCCGCATGGTCGGTGAAAATGGAGTGCGTGCTCGTTAAATGTTTCTGCTTTAAATTTTGGCGTGCAGACGGTAAAAAGCGTTTTCGTTTGGTTTCGCCGTTTGCGGCGGACGAAACGCAGGTTATCCCCAAAACAGGCGGGGATATGCAAAGACGTGCAGCTTGGTATGCGCTAGGCGGGTTGATTGTCAGCGGTATACTCTTGTCGATTCTTCTTGTCGGGGCAATTCTTTGTGCTTGTTTTGCGAAAACGCAGTTTATTTTGTGGGGGGCTGTTCCCTACGTGGCGTATTTGTTTTTGCTGAACGTTTTGCCCTTGGAATATGCCAGCGGTAAGACGGATATGCTCGTTTACCTTGGGATTAAAAAGGGTGCGCCCGCGGAAAAAAATATGCTTGCCGCAATGGAAATTCAGGGCAATTTATATGAGGGCAGAACCTTTGCCGAGCTGGACGAAAGCTTGTATTACGACCTGCCGCAGCTTGCAGAAGATGAGCCTTTGTATGCAGTGATGCTCGATTTGCGGTATCGGTATCATTTGGAAAAAGGAGAAAACGAGCGGGCGGCGGATTGCTTAAACCGTCTGGCGCTTTCGCAGGAATATTTGCCGTATGAACAGGTGATGCAGGTGGCAACAGAATTGACCTATATGCACGCAGTCAACGGCGATTTGCAGAATGCGGAGGCGAGCGCAAAGCTGTGTAAAGAAAGCTTGCAGGGGAATACGGCGCGGGCAAAACGCGCATTGCTTGCTTATGCGATTGCAACGGGCAATCAAGAGGGGATTTCCGTTTTGAAAGAACAGGCGTATGCCGCAGCGGAACGGGAATATCCTTTGGGCGTAGCGAAGTCGGAACAAATTTTGATTGCAAGACTTTGTAACGAATAAAAATAGTAGAAAAGGGATACACTTACGAAAAATTGGTTTGCTTAGCAAGCCAAAAAAAGAGAGAGGATATGCAAACCATAAAGAAAGAACGAAAAGCAGGGATATTGATGCCAATATCGTCGTTGCCCTCCGATTGTGGAATCGGTACGCTTGGCGCGGGCGCATATGCGTTTGTCGATTGGCTGTATTCGGCGGGTATGAAAATTTTGCAGGTGTTGCCGTTATTGCCAACGGGATATGGTGATAGCCCCTATCAATCGTGTGCGTCCGACGCGCTCAATCCTTATTTTATTGATTTTGAGATTTTGGTGGCGGAGGGCTTGTTGGAAGAAAGCGAATACAAGGCAATCGAATGGTCTTACGACGAACGGCGGGTGGATTACGGAAAACAGTTCGAGAAAAAAATCGAGGTTTTGCAAAAGGCGTTTGCGCGGTTTGATAAAGACTGTGTGTCTTGGAAAGCCTTTCTTGCCGAGGGGAAGTATGCGGATTACGCGCTGTTCATGTCCTTAAAAACGAAATTCCATTATGCACCTTGGACGGGCTGGGTTGAACCATTCCGCAGTTGCCAAGGCAAGGGGTTGGACGGATATATTGCCGAACATAAGGACGAAATCGAATTTTGGCAATTTACGCAATATATTTTCTTGAAACAATGGAAAGCGTTAAAGGCTTACGCGAACGAGCGCGGAATTGAAATTATGGGCGATATGCCTATTTACGTCGCGGAGGACAGCGTGGAGATGTGGAAATATCGCCGCGAATTGTTTATGCTGGACGGAGAAGATAACCTTGCCTTGCGGGCTGGCGTACCCCCTGATGCATTTTCCGAGGACGGACAGCTTTGGGGAAATCCCGTGTACGATTGGGCAAAAATGCAAAAGGACGGTTACAAATGGTGGCGTGCGCGTATCGAATACGCATTTGGCCTGTTCGATATTGTGCGTATTGACCATTTCCGTGCATTTGACCGTTTTTGGGGTGTGCCTATCGACAGCGATACGGCGAAAAACGGTGCGTGGTTGGACGGACCGAAAGCGGCTCTGTTTGACGGGCTTGAAAACTATTCCATCGTGGCGGAAGATTTAGGCGTTCTCGACGACGGCGTATACGCGTTGATGGATAAGACGGGTTATCCTGGTATGAAGGTGTTTGAGTTTGCCTTTAACGGCGATCCGCAAAACGAATATCTGCCGACTAACTTTATCGGCGGCAACAGCGTGGCATACACGGGTACGCACGACAACGAAACCTTGCGCTCTTTTTTGGAGGGTATGGACGAGGGGGAAAGAAAGGCGTTTGAAAAGGATTTTGAAGAACAATGCCTTGCGCTGGACGTGCCCTATCTTACGGAAACGGTGGAGGATGAGTGCCGCAGTATTATCGAATTGTTATTTGCGTCCAAAGCGGACAGGGTGATTATCCCCATGCACGACGTATTGTGTTTGGGGGAAGAGGCGCGCCTCAACGCCCCGTCTACGGTTAGCAATCAAAACTGGACGTTTCGATTTATGCTTGGGGATTTCGGGCGCAGAAAGGCGGCGTGGTTAAAGGACTTGGCGCAGACGCATAATCGTTAAAGAACGGATAAAATCACAATAAACAAAGAAAATCTCTTTCGTGAAAACGAGGGAGATTTTTCTTTTGCAAGAGGTATAAAAAGTGGGCAGAAAAGAAAGACTAAGAGAAAAGCCTTTTAAAAGGTGAGGAGAGGGTTATGCAGAAAATGAAAAAAATAACCTGCGGCGCGCTCGTTGCGGTGTCGGCGTTTGGTTTGGTAGGCTGTAAGGGTAAGGATTCGGGCGGGACGGTTATCACCGTTTGGGTGTCGGAGGCGGACAGAGCGTTTGCTTCGCAGGTTGCGGAGGATTTTAAGGCGTTGCACCCCGATAAAGAGTATCGTATCGTTATTGACATTCAAGGGGAAAACGATATTGCAACGCGGATTTTAAACGACGTCGAAAACGCGGCGGACGTCTTTTCCTGTCCTAACGACCAGTTGCCCAAGCTCATCAACGGCGATGCACTTGCACGTATCGCAGGCGAACGGCTGGAACGGGTAAGGGCGGCAAATTCTGAAGATTCTATGGATTCCGCAACGGTAAAGGTAAACGGACAAGAGGGAGTATATGGTATGCCGTATACGGATAACACCTTTTTCCTGTATTACAACAAAGCGGTGCTGACGGAAACGGACGTGCAGAGTCTTGACGGAATTTTAAGCAAGTGCAGCGCAAGTAAGCAATTTGCCTTTCCGATGACGGACGGTTGGTATTCGTCGTCGTTCTATTTTGGGAAGGGGCTTGGATTTGAGGTATCCTACAACGAAAACTTGGCAGAAACGGCGATTGCGTGCGATTTTAACAACGAAACGGGCGTGGCGGTAACGCAAGCTATGTGGAATTACGTGAAAGACAGCCGTGTGAAAGCAGATGCGAACGATTCTAAGATTACGGCGGGATTTAACGACGGTTCGATTGTGGCGGCAGTGTCGGGGATTTGGAATAAGACGACGATAGAGCGGTATTTGGGGGATAATTTTGCGGCGGCGAAATTGCCGACGTATACCTTTAATAAAGGCTTGGCGGACGAAGAACAGGTGCAGCTTGTTTCCTTTGCGGGTTATAAGCTGATGGGGGTAAACAATTACTCGGCAAACAAGACGGCGGCGATGGATTTTGCGGAATTCTACACGAACCGTGAAAATCAAGTTAAGCATTTTGAAATGCGGGGCTTTGTGCCTACGGACACGCAGGCGCGCCAAGACGAACGGGTGCAAGCAGACGTTTGTGCAAAGGCGATTACGCAGCAGTTACAGCACAGTAAAACGCAGAAAAACGTGCCCTCTACGTTGTGGGTACCGATGGAAGGCTTGGGCGTAGCGATGGTAACAGGAGCACAGGGTGGCGGATTTAATTTGACGGCGCAATTAAACGCTTGTGTGTCGGCAATTCAATCCACAACAGCGAAAGGACAGACGGGGTTGGCAGAATAAAAAAATTACCGTATGTAAAAATAGGGGGGAAAGGTGGAAGAACGGAGGATGAAAAATCGAAAAAAACCCGCGGTGTTACCAAAAACTGCGTATGCTTTTAAGGACGGATCGGTATATACGCGGCTCTCCTTTCCGTTTATGGGCTTTGGACAAATCGCGCGCGGACAAATTGTGAAAGGCGTTATTTATATGCTGATAGAGCTTGCGTTCGTGCTGTATATGTGCTTGTTTGGCGGGCGGTATATCGGGCATTTGTTTTCGGGGAATCTGGGTACAAAGCTCTCGGGCGAGCATTGGAACGAGGAGCTGCAAATCTTTGAAAAGGTAAAAGGGGATAACAGCTTTTTAATCCTTTTATACGGTGTGATGAGTATCGTCGTGGCTTTGGTGTTTTTTTGGATATGGAGCATGAACGTCAGGGGGAGTTACGAAAATGACTTGCGGCGGCGTAAAGGGGAAAACGTAGCAAAGTTTCACGAGGATATACGGGCGTTGTTAAACGAACGTTTCTATGCGCCCTTGCTAATTTTGCCATTTGTCGGGTTATTGATATTTACGGTGATGCCGCTCGTGTTTATGGTGTTGATTGCGTTCACCAACTATAACTACGCTCATATGCCGCCGGGAAAACTCTTTGATTGGGTGGGCTTTGCAAACTTTAAAACACTGTTTTCTTTGTCAGGCGGTACAAGTGGTTTTGCGTTCGTGTTTTTGCGTGTTTTAACGTGGACGTTTGTTTGGGCGTTTTTTGCGACGTTTACCAACTATTTTTTGGGCTTGGCAATCGCCATGATTATCAATAAAAAGGGGGTAAAGGCAAAAGCGTTGTGGCGCACGTTGTTTGTGATTGCAATTGCCGTTCCGCAATTCGTTACGCTTTTGCTGATGCAAAAAATACTCGACAGCGACGGCATACTAAATACGGTGCTGGGGACGAAGATTTTGTGGCTAACCGACGCACGACATTTATCCTTACTGCCAAGAGTTATGATTATTTTGGTCAATATCTGGATTGGCGTGCCGTATACCCTTTTGATGTGTTCGGGTATTTTATTGAATATTCCCACTGATTTTTACGAGGCGGCGCGTATCGACGGAGCAAATTCCGTAAAGATTTTCTTTTATATTACGCTGCCCTACATGCTGCATATCACAACGCCCTATTTAATAACGCAATTCGTGGGGAATATTAACAATTTCAACGTAATATGGCTGCTCACGGGTGGCGGACCTGTGGACAATCTGCACTACGGCGGCGGAACGCAGGCACAATCCACCGATTTGTTGGTTACCTGGTTATACCGCTTGACAACCGACCGTAACCCGAAATACAACGTGGCGTCAGTAATCGGTATCGTGATTTTCGTCATCAGCGCGGTATTGTCTTTGATTACGTTTAACCGTACGTCAGCGGCGAAAAACGAGGGGGCTTTTCAATGATAACAAGCAAAAAAATATCTTTGGCGAAATGGCGCAGAAGAACGACAAACGTTTTCGTCTACGCTTTATTAGCTACCCTTGGCGTACTGTGGGTGTTGCCCATTTGCTATTTGATTTATACGGCATTCCGCATCACGCCGTCCACGGGGATTATCAATACGCTCGTGCCCGATAATTTACGGTTGGGCTTTGGGAATTTCACCCGCCTTTTCCAAGATACCATGTTTCCAAAATGGCTGGGCAATACGCTGCTCGTTTCCGTGGCGTCCTGTGCTTTAACGACCATCTTTATTTTAATGGTCAGCTACGCGCTGTCGCGGCTGCGTTTTAAACTCCGCAAACCGATTATGAACGTATTGCTGGTGCTGGGTATGTTCCCTGGGTTTATGAGTATGATTGCCGTGTATTTTATCTTAAAAGCTATGAATTTGACCAACTCGCTGGTGGCGCTTGTCATGGTGTATTCGGGGAGTGCGGCGTTATCCTATTATATCTGCAAGGGCTTTTTTGATACCATACCCAAAGCGATGGAAGAGGCGGCGATTTTGGACGGCGCAAGCCAACCCATGATTTTTGCAAAAATCGTTTTGCCACTTGCCAAGCCGATTATCGTGTATACGGTGCTGACTTCGTTTATTTCGCCGTGGTGCGATTTTATCTTTGTCAATACGATTATCAGCGATCGAGATAAATACACCGTCGCGCTGGGCTTGTACAAGATGATTAACGCGGAAAAGAACAGCTTTAACGACAATTTTACCGTCTTTTGCGCGGGTGCGTTCGTGGTCGGCGGCATTATCGTTACGCTGTTTATGAGTATGCAACGCTATTACGTCGAGGGGGTAACCAGCGGCGCAGTAAAGGGATAAAGGGAAAAACAGATGCGCTCCAAGCAGAAAGGCTTGGGGCGCATCACATTATGCGTAAACGCTATTTATTTTTAATTACTAGCCGTTCGATAAGGGCGACGACGGCGTACATTGCCGCGGCAAGGATACACAAAATGACAACTGCGCTCATGACGAGGTCAAGCTTAAACACCTGACCGCCGTAGACAATCAAATATCCGATACCCGCTTTTGATACGATATATTCGCCCATGATCGAGCCGATCCACGCCATGCCGACGTTGATTTTCAGCATGGAAATAAAATTCGGCAGAGAGGACGGGATTACCAGCTTGGTAAGTACCTGTAACTTGTTTGCGCCCATGGATTGCAATAACAACAATTTGTTTTTATCCGTTGCCATAAATCCATTTAGCATATTTAAAATTGCGACGATTAAGCCGATTAAAATCGTCATAAACACAATCGCCTCGTTACCCGTGCCAAACCAAATGATAATCAAAGGTCCAAGCGCAATTTTAGGCAACGCGTTTAATACGACGAGGTAGGGCTCACACACCCGCCGCACGGTATCGCTCCACCAAAGTATCAGCGCGACGGAATACCCCACTACGACGGCGATGGCAAAGCCTGCCAAGGTTTCCCAAAGGGTTGTGCCGACGTGGTGAAACAGCGAACCGCTTTTATACAGCTGAATAATTGTTTTATAAATACGCGAGGGTGAGCTGGTAATAAAGGGATTGACCCACGCGTTTTGTGCGGACAATTCCCAAAGAGAGAGAAAGAGAAATAAAATGGCAATTCTGGCTACGTTCACGCCGATGCTTTTTGTGCGTTCTCGGCGAAGATAGCGAAGATGTTCTTTGGATATGGTTTGGTTTTTCATTGGTTTAACTCCTTCCAAAGCAATTCAAACCAGCGGGAAAATTCTTTATTTTCACGCCGTTTTAAAGGCTCTGTTTCGGGAAATCGTAAGACGTGCTCGGACACGATTTTGGCAGGGCGTTTGGAAAGGACGAAAATTTTATCCGCCACCGAGATTGCCTCGCTTATATCATGCGTAATCAGCAGAGCCGTCTTTTTTTCGTTCCGTATAATCTTGTATACGTCGTCGCAGACGGAAAGCCGCGTTTGATAATCGAGCGCGGAAAAAGGCTCGTCAAGCAGCAATACGTCGGGGTCGACGGCGAGGGTACGAATGAGTGCGGCGCGCTGGCGCATGCCACCCGAAAGAGAGGACGGATAGTTTTTTAAAAATTGCTGCAATCCGTACTTTTCGGCGAGGGCAACGGCGCGCTTGCGGTTTTCCGCGGTGTTGGCTCGTTTGATTTCTAAGGGCAGAAAGATATTTTTTTCGATGGTTCGCCAGGGAAAAAGTTCGTCCTTTTGCAGCATATACCCAAAGGAATAACCGTTGGATATAACTTTTCCGTAGGTGGGTTTTAACAAGCCTGCCGCCAAGGACAAAAGGGTGGTTTTTCCGCAACCCGACGGGCCGATAATGGCGACGAATTCGCCCTCGTTTACCGAAAAGTTCACGTTTTCCAACGCGACCGTTTCGCCCTGTTTGCTGTGGTAGTGCATCGAAACGTTATCAAAACGTAAAACTTCTTTCATTTGCATAGTTCCTTTGGTGATAAGTTATTTTGCGTACACTTCGTTATACACCTTTTGCGCGTACGTGTTGACGACCATTTCCTCAAGGCTGGCGCGGCGGGTAAGTTCGCCCGCGTTTTCAATGATGTCCTGCAAGCGGTTAAAGCTGTCTGCTGTCATGGAAAGCTCTGTACGCCATGCGTCGATATTTTTATAGCGTTCCACGGACGCAGCAAGGGCGGTTTCGGAAATGCCGTCGAAATAGGCGGTAAGGTAGGGAGCAACGGTTGTAGAGGGGGTTTCATTGACGTATTTCACCGCTCTCGTAACCGCGCGTAAAAAGCCCTCGACCTGTTCTTTGTTGCCGTTTATCCACGAGTCTTTCGCCATAAAGCAGGTGTAGGGGACTTCGCCCGACGCCTCGCCAACGGACGCGACGACGTAGCCTTTGCCTGCTGCCTCGTATTCGTATGCTACAGGGTCGAACATAGTGCAATAATCGGCTGTGCCTGCCTCAAACGCGCTGGTCATCAGATTAAACGCTACGTCGTAATTCAAGCGCAAATCCACGCCGTCCGTCATACCGTTTTGGTTTAATACGTATTCAAAGGTCATGGCAGGTACGCCGCCTTTGCGCCCAGCAAGGATTTCCTTGTCCTTTAAATCCGTCCACTCAAAATCGGGCTGGGGAGTGCGCGAAACCAAGAAAGAGCCGTCTCGCTTAGTGAGCTGCCCAAATACTTTGGGAGTGTCGGTCGAGCCGCCGACGAGTACGTACAACGCCGCCTCAGGACCGCAGAAACCGATGTCGGAATCCCCCGAAAGAACGGACGCCATAACGGCATCAGCGCCGCCGCCGTTGGTAAGTTCGATTTTTAAACCCTCGTCTTCAAAATAGCCTAAGGATTCTGCAAGATACATGGGTGCGTAAAAGACAGAGTGTGTTACTTCGCAAATTTGCAGAGTATTTTTATCTTTGTCCTTTTTACAGGACGGAAAGGCTACGAGGGTGGTGCAGGCGGCTAACACCGCGCAAATTGTTTTGGTTGTTTTGTTCATAATGGCAATTCTCCGCATAAAAAAATTTTTGGAATAATATATTATATGAACGGCGATTTCCGTTTGACAATTCCAAAGGAAAGTATTATAATGGAAAAGCTACTCTAAAATAGAGCAATACGCCCTTTTGAGAAAACAGGGGAAGAACAGTCAGAAAAAATAAAAAACCAAAGTGGGGTTTTTACCGATATGGATATGCAAAAGACGTACAATCCAAAAGAGTTTGAGGACAGAATTTACGCCGACTGGGAACAGTCGGGTTATTTCCGCGCGGAAGTGGACGAAAACAAAGTGCCCTTTACGATTATGATGCCGCCGCCCAACATTACGGGGCAGTTGCACATGGGGCACGCGATGGACGCTACGATGCAAGACACCCTCATTCGTTTTAAGAGAATGCAGGGGTATTCTGCGCTTTGGTTGCCTGGTTGCGACCACGCGTCGATTGCTACGGAAGTAAAAATTGTTGAAAAAATGAAAGCGGAAGGGGTGACGAAGGCGGATATCGGTCGTGACGGGTTCCTTGTACGCGCTTGGGATTGGAAAGAACAGTACGGCAACCGTATTATGTTGCAACAACGTAAAATGGGTACGTCCAGCGACTGGTCGCGCCAAGCGTTCACCATGGACGATAAATGCACCCGTGCGGTACGCGAAGTATTCGTGAACCTTTACGAAAAGGGCTTGATTTACCAAGGGGATAGAATTATCAACTGGTGTCCTTGCTGTAAGACGGCGCTTTCGGATGCGGAGGTTGAATACGCGGAAGAAGGCGGTCATTTCTGGCACTTGCGTTATCCCGCAACGGATGGTAGCGCGGACGTTATCGTGGCAACGACTCGTCCTGAAACTATGCTCGGGGATACGGCGGTTGCGGTGCATCCTGACGACGAAAGATATAAGGCTCTCGTTGGTAAGACGCTGAAATTGCCTTTGACGGAT
>JBGVQH010000014.1:0-6390 GCA_045127475.1 Candidatus Scatosoma sp. | reverse complement strand
GGGGCTTTTGTTGTGTATAGATTGTTATTTATTCCGGTACAGTTATTATTCCGCAAGGGAAAGGTTCAAGGTAAAGGTGTCTGCCATATAGTTTGCCGTACTGATTTGCAGTAGAATGCCCAGCTCGTGGACTTCTAAGGTAATCGAGAAAGGACCTTGCATGGTTTCACCGTTGATGGTAAGCATGGCGTTGGGATTGTCGCAAGAAATCGTCAACGTGTTCACGGACGAGCCCGACTCGTCTGTATATTTGATTTTGAAATAGACAAAATCAAACATTTCGGGGCTTGCCTCGAAATTGCCCAACTTATCGATTACGTAGGGATTGTCTTTTGTGCCGGGTTCAATTTCTTGGTAGCAATAACAAGGCGCAAGCCAAGCTTTTTTCGCGTATTCTTCCTCGTTATCCAAAAGACTATTCGGAATATCAATCGGACGGTTTTTCTGGGTGTATAATTGTAAAAATTCGTGCAATTCCTGTGTAACGGGATACATCCCGCGCGAGTTGACAAAATTTTCATAGGCGTTGCCGTTTGCTGCTGCGCTGGCAAGTAAAAGCGAATCGTAATCGCGGATTAAATAATTGCCTTGCTCGTCCTTGCCGATGGATAGACTGAGATTGTTTACGTTTTCTTGGATTGAGGCAAAAGTTTGCTCACCGAATAAGCGGGTTGCAGGCGTAGTAACCGCTAAATAAATCACTTCGCCCGGGTTTTCTTTCGTACCCAAACGGTATACTTCGTTCCATTCGTCGAAATAATAGTTTGCGTTATAATCAACGGGGACGGCAGTGTGGCTTGCAGGAGGATTGTCCGCTTTTACGTTGTTAATCTGCTGGGAAATTGCCGCTTGGTGCAGCGCCTTGGGTTCCCATTCCTCGTCGGAGATTTTTACGATAACAAATTTTACCGTAGCGGCGGTTTCCGTTGTGAAATTCCACGTTGCGGACCATTGTTCGTTCCAAACTTTTTCGCCGCAATTTACGATGGAATAACTTGCGCCGTTTGCGTGTACGTTTGCGGTTACACAGTCGGGGTTGATATAATGCTCACTTGCATCGTAACGGTTGATTGCAACACCGTTTGCACTGCCTACCGTCAGCAGAGCGTATTGCCCCGGAGTTTCCACGGAGACGGACAACCAAATGCCAGGAAACTCCGTTTCCAAATCAGAAACGGGCATTTCCATTGTGTAATAGGTATTCGTTTTCAATCTTTTGCGGCTAAAGGCTGTGCCGCTGCCGTAGGTGCTATTTCCCCAAACGTCTACGCAAGAAGGGTTTTCTTTCAGGACGGGGAAGTCAAAGGGGATTTCACAAATACTGCAAACACCGTCGCGGTAAGCGTGTGCACGCTTTTTAACCGTCTGCGTTTCGGTGTGCCCGCACTCTGTGCAGGCTCTGGAAAGCGTAGCGTCTTTCGTACAAATATTGTCCATATTGCCCGTCCAGTCGCCAAAGACGTGTCCTGCCTTTACGGTACGCGTTTTAACTGCACCGCAGCCTTCGTCCGTGCAGACGAGTTTTTCCTCGCCGTCGTTGGAACAGGTTTTTTCTGTTACCGTTTCCCAATCATTCCAAGTATGATTTTCTAACGCAAAAACGGTGGGAGGGGGAGGTGTATATTCGGAAGAAGAGTTGTCCGTCTCGCTGCCTTTGTTACAAGCAACGCTGCCGAGCAACGAGCCGCACAGGAGCAATGCCGAACACAAAGCCGCTGTTTTTTTGAATTTAGCCATAAGATTTCTCCTTGTTTGCCTTGATAAGGGGCTGTGTAGTTATACTTCCGCGTGAGTGGTTCACGCGGAAGTGCTATAAAAGTAAATATGCGTAATATTATGCGGTAAGCGTCATGTAATAATAGCACATCATCAACCAAGATTTTTCAACGCCTGCATAACGTTTCATGGTGATCGTTTGCAGAATCGTCATCAATTCTTGATCTACAGGAACGCCGTGCAGATAGATATGGCGGTCGGGGTCGGGATCGTCTGCGTTCACTGCGTCTAAATACTTGCTTTGCAAGCCTTGCATACAATAGGTCATCAGTTTGATGGTGTAATCCACGCCGTCTACGTAGAAAGCACGTTGTTCCTCGGGAATATTATTCTTGATTGCGTTCTCGCAAACCGTGTACAACGAGTTGTTTAAGTTGAAGAACGAAGGCTGATTGACAACCAAATAGATGATGCTGTCCGTTTTGGTTTCGTGATAATATCCGTCGCCGCCGTTGGCAGGGTCGGAGTAGTAATAATCGATTGCATCGGGAAGATATTCCGCGCCCGTGTTTTGATTTGCGCTGTACAGGTTGGACGCCGCGTATTGCAAATATTGATACGACGCACCTTTGTTTTCGATGGTTACGTTATATTGTGCCGGTTTGTTGTCATAGGTCGTGAACAGCATGTAATAGGTTTCGCCCTTTTCAAACGCATAATAGAATTCAAAGTTGTAATCCATGATTTCATTGCCGTTTTCGTCCTTGGTTGACGCCATAAACAGTTTATCGTTATATTCGCCCAGGAAAGGCAAGCTTGTCAAACGATCGGACAAAGAACAGCTTTCCAACAAAGTTTTGCTGGTCAAATAAACCATCGTATCGTACGTACCCGTCGAATATACCTTGTAGATGCCTGATTGGGCAGGGGTAAACTTGTACTTAAAGCCACGAGGTACCATTTCAAAGAGAACTTCTACCTCGTTATTGCCCTCCTGCATTTCGATTGCGCCCGCGAACGTAATACCTCTCATCGGGTCTTGCATTTGCGGCGTTGCGCCGTAATGGTCGTAGTATACGCAGCATTCCAGCCATTCGTTTGCGTGGTTGGGGCCGTCCCATTTTTGATCGACGGTAACAAGGCGTACGGTCGTTTCCAACAGGTAACGCAACTCCTGTGTAACCACAGTGTAACCAAGCATACGCATGCTGTTGTTTGCTTCCCATGCAAAATATTCAATCGAATTGTGATAATTTGCGCCGTCCTCGTCAACAACGTAGTCGTTGAAAGCAAGCATCCAAACGCTGTTATTGCTCCATTGTGATGCGCGCAGCATGTTTGCAAGCAAAAGGGGACCGTTCTTGTCGCCAACGTGATAATAGCCGTCCTCTTCGTTGTAGACGGGGGTGATGTACTTCGTATACTGCGTGGTAGCGTTTTCCGCGGTGTTTAAGCCGCTTGCCGCGTAACGGAATACGTTTGCGTCTACGGTTTCGTCGTTTTTAATATCGTCCAGATTTTCAATACGGAGATTGTTAATTTGTACGATATCTTCGTATGCGGTTTTATCAGCGTCTTTCAGGAATATCAACGTCAATTCATGCTTGCCCGCCTCGCCTTCCTGGAATACGTATGCATAGCAGGTTTGCCAAGCTTTCGTATGATAACCTGAAAGCTGGTGAATGGGGGTTCCGTCAATCATGACGTACAGAATGTCGCTGTTGTCTTCCGAGCCGAGAAGATAATCAAAACAAAGCACGTCGTTTACCTGCGCCGTGAAATCTACGTACAGCGTTGCGTAGGTGTTATGCATGTTTGCGTTGGGCGCGTACAGATAATTACCGTCCTCGCCAACCAACCAAGGCCACGTATATTTGTCATAGTTCGGTGCGCCGACTTCTGCGCCCTCCGCCTGGAAACGGAAGGAGAAATTATCATCAGCGCTAAGCGCTGCTTTTATCTGCGCCGCCGTGGGTTTCTTTGCTAAAACCTCTTCTGTGGGGGGGATGAGTTCGTTGCCTGTGCCCGTTTCGCCTTCCTCTTCATCTACCGTCGGCGTGCCGAGTATGGTAGATTTATAATCTTCTGCTTTGAAGATATCAAATCTCGTCGTGAAATCGGAGGTGGACGTCATGGAACCGACGTGGTTAAAGGATACGACACCGTATTTGTCTACCATAATCGAATGGGGAATACCGCTCACGCCAAAAGCGTTCATCAAATCTTGCGGGGCGGAACCCATTTTAAAGTTGGTAAAACCATTGGTCTTTTTGAAATTTTCCACCGCTTTGTTGCCGTCGGACGTGCTTAAAGCCAACACGGTGACGTCCTCTGCGTACAGAGTTGCCGCGTTGTGCATTGCAGGGAATTCCGCCTTACAGGGAGTACACCACGTCGCCCAGAAGTTAATCAATACGACGTCTTTAGTTTTTAACTCTTCCGATAAGGTGAACTGCGTGCCGTCCGAAAGGGTAAGGCTAAAATCGTACATAACGTTGCCGAACGTATAACGGGTGCCTGCGGGCATCGTTTCCGCGATAACCCCCGTAGGTTTGATTTTAATCAAAGTGGACGTACCAGAAAGTGCCACCGTCGTATAGTCCTCGTCGCTTGCATAGACGTAGCCAAGGGGCAATTCGTCGATAACAATCGAATATTCGCCTACTTCTTCAACGTCTGCCGTCGTGAAATATGCGTTGCCGAGTAAGTTGGTGGTTTTGGTTGCAATCTTCGTTTCGCCGTCGTACAAGCTGACGGAAACACCGTAAAAACTCGAACCTGTTTCGTTTTGTACACTGACGCAATAGACGTTTTCCGAAGGGGTTTCGTCGCCAGCACCGTCTATGGGCGGGAGTTCACCAACCTGTGCATTGCCGTAGGTAAACGAGAGCGTGTCGGTATACTGTACCGTCGCGCCTGCCTCTTCTTCTTCGTATACGGAAAGGATAGAGGAGATTTTGCCGTCTTTAAAGCCAAGCGTTATTTGCTCGCTGTCGCTGATTGTGTACGTGTAAAGGTCGGACGTTTCGTTATAGCTAACGTTTGCAAAATCGATATCGGAGGGTAAAAAGTCTTCCAATACCCACGCGCCGTTAATGTCCGTAGCCACGTCGACTTGTTCGCACAGCCACGCCGTTTCGTCGAAGGATATCCACATATACTGCTTGCCGTCTACGTTTCCTGTGTACGAATACGTGATAACGGAAAATACTTCCGAAACCATATAAGCCTTGTTATCGGCAATATACGTTGTTGTCGTTTCAGGCATTGTGGATGAGTCGGACGAATATTCAAAAACGAGGTTGGTTGCCGCTTTCGTTGCAGCAATCGCCGCGTTAAAAGCCGCCTCGTCCATCACTTCGCTGCCGCTGCCGTTCTCGCTGGAAGACTCGGACGAGCTTTCCGTCGAAGGGGCGGACGAAGACGATTCGCCGTTGTTGTCGTTATCGCCGCAGCCTGCTACGGTTGCCGCCGTGCCGCAAGCGAGTGCGACCGTCAGGCACAGCATCAATAATTTTTTCCATGTTTTCATAATGGTTTCTCCAAAATTAAGATGGGGTTACGCAAGGGTAACCGTGATAAAATCGGTGCTGAACGCCGCTGGAGTATAAACCGTTGCGGTCAGTTCTACGGGTGCGTCCGTTTCCAACAATTCGTCGTATGCAAGTACGTGTACTTCGTATGCGGCGGGGCTAGGGCAGGAAGGACCTGCGGTAATATACACAAAACCGTTTGCGTCCGTTTGAGCCGAGGGCATATAGCAGGTTTCACTGCCATCCGTCGTGCACAGCTGTACTTTATAGCCTACTGCAGGGCTGCCGTCTGCGTTTTTAACCAAGAAATTGTACGCATTTTCTTGCGCTTGTACGGCAGAAGAGCCGCTTTCGCTGCTGCTTTCGTTTTCGCTGCTGTCAACTACAGAACTGCTTTCCGTTTGCGAGTTGCCGTTGTCATTGCCTTTATCGCCGCATGCAACCATACTCGCCATACCCAAGCAAAGGGTCAATGCAAGGCATGTAACTGCAAATTTCTTAAAAAGTTTCATAAGTTTCCTCCTTGAGATGAAAAATGTTTTCGATTTATTCTTCTCTACGTTTAATTTTTTGCATGATAATATGCCATATCATAATACGGCTATTGTATTGTATCATAAAAAGGAAAATAAATCAATCATTTTATCGGGAAAACGAATTGCAATTTTATAAATAATGGGCGTTTTTTATGAAAAATATGTGAAAACCGCGACGTAAAAACGCCGCGGTCGGTATATTTATTATATAATGTGCGCGCGAAGACGCGTTTTTTGGCGATTAAAGCAAGCTTGCCGCGTCCTTGTCGCAGATAACTGTTACACAGGGATGAAGTTGCAAAACGGATGCGGGAAGTGCGGGGGTTACTTCGCCTTTTACCATACCGTAAACGGCTTGCGCTTTGTTCTTGCCAGAAACGACCATCAAAATCGATTTCGCCTGCATAATGTTCTTGATGCCCATGGACAGAGCCTGACGGGGAACTTCGTCAATCGAATTGAACAGACGGGAGTTGTCTTTGATGGTGTTTTCGGTAAGGTCAACCAAATGGGTAACCGAGCCGAACGGGGTGTTGGGTTCGTTGAAACCGATATGACCGTTCGAGCCAAGCCCAAGCACCTGTACGTCCTGTTTCATGGTTTCA
>JBGVQH010000013.1:0-2382 GCA_045127475.1 Candidatus Scatosoma sp. | reverse complement strand
ACTTGTTTTCCTCAGCCGATTGCATTGGCATCCAGTTTTGATAATGATCTGGTAAATCAAGTCGCGGACGTGATCGGCAAAGAATGTCGTGCGGTGGGGGTTAGACAGGTTTTATCCCCGGTTGTGAATATCAGCCGAGATTGCCGTTGGGGGCGTACGATGGAAACGTTTGGGGAAGACGTATTGCTCAATTGCAATTTTGGCGTGGCAATGTGCAAAGGCTTTGAAAGTAACGGAGTCATAGCAACACCAAAACATTTTGTTGATAATTACGGCGCGGGCGGTAGGGATTCCAACGAATCATACTCATCTGAGCGTGCTTTGCGTGAAATCTATTATAAACCGTTTGAACGTTGTGTAAAAGAGGGCGGCGCAACGTCGATTATGACTTCCTATAACAGCATCGACGGGGTTCCTTGTGCGTGTAATGGGCATTTGTTGAACGATATTTTGCGCGACGAATGGGGTTTTGATGGCTTTGTCGTCAGCGATTACAGTGGTATAGAAGGGGTCTTTTACGGGCATCAAGTGACAAGTAGCGTTTGCGAAGCGCAAGCGCATGCAATGAAGAATGGTCATGACGTTTCTTTGCCTAGATGTAGCCCTGAAACGATAAAAGATGCCTTGGAAAAAGGATACCTTACCGAAGAAACGTTAAACGAAAGCGTCTTTCGTGTATTGAAGCAAAAATTCCGTTTGGGGTTGATGGATGATCCATACGTTTCTATTGAAAACGCTGAGCAAACGGTGCGCAATGATGAAGCGAAAGCGTTAGCGTATCGCGCGGCGAAAGAAAGCCTAATTCTGTTGAAAAACAATGGGCTGTTACCTATGTCGTCTAATAAAATACGTCGCATTGCTGTGTTTGGTCAAGCGGCGAACGTGTTACCGATAGGGGTAAACTATTCAGGGCCTTTTGGTGGGTGGTATGCAGAAGATGCACAAACGCCGTTGCAGGCTTTGAGGACATACTATGGTGATAAAGTGGAAATCCTCTTCGGACAAGCTGATGAGGTGGAACACCTTTCTAAAACTTGTGATGCCGCGATATATTTTACCTCCGTCGTAGAGGGCGAGGGGATGGATAGAAGTAATATCAAATTGCCGAAAACAACCTTGAAACAGCAGAGGGATGACGGTGCGCTGATTGTAGATAAAAAGATCGTTGAAATCAAAGAAAATCAAGAGGAATTGATTTGCTCGATTGCAAAATATAACCCCAATACGGTGGTTGTTCTTTTGAATGGTTCACCTATTGATATGAGCGGTTGGTTGGGGAACGTTGGCGCGGTGGTTGAGGCATGGTATCCTGGTGAACAGGGCGGACGTGCGATTGCAGAGCTGTTATTTGGTGAATATTCTCCTTCTGGCAAACTTCCTATCACCATTCCTCGATCGGTTGGACAGCTTCCGCTGTATTATGCGCACAGACCGTCTGGTAGGGGATACGGATATAATGAAAACGATGGTTCGCCGTTGTATCCCTTTGGTTATGGATTGAGTTATACAAAATTCGAGGTGCGTTCATCTGCATTGCGTATCCATGAAGGTAACGTATCGGTGGTTGGCGAAATTAAAAATATTGGTGAAATGGACGGTGCGGAAGTTTTGCAGGTCTACGTTTCAGGAAAGAACGGGTTTATTTCTCGTCCCGTGAAAGAATTAAAAGGTTATAAGCGCATAGAGGTAGCCAAAGGGGAAATTGTACAGTTTGAAATTCCCTTGGATAAAGAGAGTTTTTATTTCTACGACGCAACTATGCGCTACGATATGCACGACAGCGATTATACGCTTTCGCTGGCAACCTCGGTAGATAATATCATAAAGAATTTTGAAATTGAAATACGCGGTAAAGTGTTAAAGGAGTAAAAGTATGAAACAGTTAAAAGCGGTATTGGTAGGCGCAGGTAATAGAGGTTGTGTGTATGCGGATTATTCGTTAAAGCATCCCGAAGAATTGCAAATTGTAGGCGTGGTGGACGTGAATGAGTTAAGGCGTAAGGAAGCGGCTACGCGTTATGGGGTGCCTGCGGAGAATACCTATCCCACGTTGCACGCTTTTTTATCCGCGAAAATATCTTGCGATTTTGTGATCAACGCTACCATGGACGAGATGCATTATGAAACGGCAAAGGACATTATTTTAGCAGGCTACGATATGCTAATGGAAAAACCGATCGTGCCTTATCAGGATCAGTTGTTAGAGTTGCAGTCGCTTGCCCAAGAAAAAGGTGTAAAGGTGGTTGTTTGTCACGTTTTACGTTATACCCCTTTCTACAAGCGCGCAAAAGAAATCATTGACTTAGGTGAAATTGGCGAAATTATGACGATGGAATTAAGCGAATTTGTGGGCATTGCGCACTTTGTGGATTCCTATATCCG
>JBGVQH010000012.1:0-9886 GCA_045127475.1 Candidatus Scatosoma sp. | reverse complement strand
AATGATACCATACTAAATTTTTAAGAGGTTATACGGCTATGGCAGAAAAGAGAGCGGTAACGATGGAAAAACTCGTTTCCCTTTGCAAAAACAGAGGCTTTATCTTCCCCGGCAGCGAAATTTACGGCGGCTTGGCAAACACGTGGGACTACGGTCCTTTGGGCGTGGAATTAAAAAACAACGTCAAAAAGGCTTGGTGGAAGAAATTCGTGCAGGAAAATCCTTATAATACGGGGGTAGACTGCGCTATTTTGATGAATACGCGCACCTGGCAGGCGTCCGGACATTTGGGCGGTTTTTCCGATCCCTTGATGGACTGCAAGAGCTGTAAAGCACGGCACCGCGCCGACCACTTGGTGGAAAATTACGCCGAGAAAAAAGGTCTGCAAATCGAGGTTGCGGCGATGGACAACGACGCGTTGGAGGCGTTTATCACCGAACATAAAATCGTTTGCCCCGTTTGCGGCAATTCCGATTTCACCTCTATCCGTAAGTTCAACTTGATGTTCAAGACTTTCCAAGGGGTTACCGAAGACAGCGCGAACACCGTTTATCTTCGTCCTGAAACGGCACAAGGTATCTTCGTAAACTTTGAAAACGTACAGCGTTCTACCCGTATGCGCGTGCCTTTCGGTATCTGCCAAATCGGTAAGTCTTTCCGTAATGAAATCACCCCCGGTAACTTTACTTTCCGTACCCGTGAGTTTGAACAGATGGAATTAGAATTCTTCTGTAAACCCGGCACCGATTTGGAATGGTTCAACTACTGGAAAGATTACTGCCGCGACTGGCTGTTGTCCTTGGGTATGAAAGCGGAAAACCTGCACCTTCGCGACCATTCGCCCGAAGAGCTTTGTTTCTATTCCAAGGCAACGACGGACTTCGAATACAACTTCGCGTTCGGCTGGGGCGAACTTTGGGGTGTTGCAGACAGAACGGATTACGATTTGAGCCAGCACGCAAAAGAATGCGGCAAGCCTATCACCTATCTTGACCCCGTTACCAACGAAAGATACGTACCCTACGTCGTTGAACCGTCGCTGGGTGCAGACCGTGTCGTTTTGGCATTCTTGACCGACGCATATGACGAAGAAGTGGTAGACGCGGAAAAGAACGACGTTCGTACCGTTTTGAGATTGCATCCTTTCCTCGCACCTTATAAGTGCGCGGTATTGCCCTTGCAAAAGAACCTGTCCGAAAAGGCAGATGAAATCTACGCGAAGATGATGAAGAAATTCCCCACGACGTACGACGTTACGGGTTCTATCGGTAAGCGTTACCGCCGTCAGGACGAAATCGGTACGCCGTTCTGCGTAACCATCGATTTCCAAACGCTCGAAGACAATACGGTAACCGTTCGCGATAGAGATACGATGGAACAAATCCGCGTGCCTGTAGAAGAGGCAATCCAATATATCGAAGAAAAAATCGAATTCTAAATCCCTAAGTTTGGGGCAAACAAAAACGGCTGTTTCTTGACAGCCGTTTTTTTTACTTTCCTTTCCTTAGTCGATTGCTTTCATAAGCTCCGCCGCCTCGAAGAGTTTTTTGCGCCACTCTTCCGTTGTCGCCTCCCATGTCGTTTGAATAATGCCGACGTATTGCTCTTCCGCGATATTCTTTTTGCAGAAATTATGGAGCAAGCTGATATTTTCCTTAAAATATTCGTTACTGCCGCCAGCCAGAACGCCGTAACCTGCGTCCCCGATTATTTGGAACGGCGCTACGCGGATTTTGTTTTCTTCCGACAACTCGCCCTCAAAAACATTGAAATAGTACCAAGGGGATTGCAAAACTGATTTTGGACACTTTTCAATAAATTCCTGCGGTTTATGACGGGCATAATCCGACCAAATACACGCGCGGACACCGTTTGCCTCCACACAGTTCACAAGATAATACAAATCGTGCCACCACAAATCGTTTTGACGAATGACAACGTAATCGTATTTCGCTTGGTTTTCGTACACCTCTTCATCCATACCAAGGTGCAAAATTTCGGGCTGGAACAGAGCGCAAACTTCGTCAATAAGCTCCTTGCAAACGCGATAATAGGTCTGCGTGGATACCATTTTCGCGTACTCTTTCAGCCAAACGTCGTGGCAGGTCGAAAAATTCAACTTGGGGATAATTTTAATCCCTTTCGCCTTTAACTCGGCTATCATTGCCAACGTTTCCTCTCTTGTAAGCGAGCCGTCAATCGCAAGCTCGGGGTGGGATTCGTACACGATTCCATCCGCCAAGTCCAGCACGATTGTATTGATACCGCATTCGGGCAGATACGCAACCAGCTCGTCAAACAATTTTTTATCAAAACGCATACGTTCGGACGCGGCGCTCTTCCATACCTTGCGCCCCTCTTCCCCGCCCTCGTCGCGGTGATTACCCACTTCGTACCAAAGGTTCGTGCCTAAATGAATTAAAATTCCCTTGATGAACTCCTTTTTCATGACGCCTGCTCCTTAAAAATGTCCGATATCGTCGTCCGCATTTACCACGTGCGCACGCTTGTCCTTGGGAAAAGGTTCGCCGTTTTTGGGTACGTATTCGTCGGGGAAATGTATCATGACGTTTTCTTCTTCTAACCTTGCCTGCAATTTGCGGATATCGACGTCTGCTACGCCACAATTTTCATCAATGGCAAGACACGCCGCGTTTGCCGCTGCCTGTCCCGTCAAAATGGCAGGCGGAATCACGCGGATAACATCCCAACCATACCCTTCGGCGGAAGCGCAACGCCCTGCCGTGAGCATGTTCGGATAATCCTTTCTAGTCAGCGCACGCAAGGGCACTTCGTACAGGAAATCACGGTATTCAAAATCGTTAATCGCACAAACGGAATCGTCAAAATGCTTGTACGCGTCCTTTTCGGTAAAGACGTAATCGCCGTTCAAATGACAGCTCGTTCTAAATTGCGGCATCAAAGGAATTTGCGCAACGTCCCGCTCCCACCGATTTTCGCTCTGCAATTTTTTCAGCATAACCGCCTGATTTTGCACCACGTAATCGGTTACCTCTTCGCAGGTAGTCCCCGACCACATCGGTACGTTGTCAGGCTGGTTCGTCCCCCACAAACTTGCGTTATGTCCTGCCACGGGCGAATATGCCGCGTAGATATTTTTCTTATCAATCGCGCGTTGACAGCCGTCCAGGGTAATTTGTTTGCCGACGTACGTGGCAAAATTTTGCCCCACCGTACAAGGCACGCCTGCACGTCGCAAAACGTCCAGCTCCCCCGTAACGTCAATCAGCATTTTACAGCCGTAATATTCTAAGCCCGATTTGGAGGAAGTGATAACTCCGCGGCAAACGTTGCCCTCCATAATCGGCTCGATAGCCGAACAATCATACAGCAAATCTACCCCCGCGGCAACGACCTCTTCCGTCATTTGCGCCGCAAAAATATAGGGGGAAAACCAGGAAATATAGCGCATTTGCGTTTCTTCCTTAGGCTCGCCGTTTTTCCAAGGCTCGGGTACGGTATCATACCCGTATTTTGCACTGTCGCGCACCCATTTTTCACATCTGCCAAAAATAATCTGCTTACCTCGCCCGTTGCACATCGGCACGAACAAATTGATAAGCCCAAGCGTTGCCAATCCGCCAAGCAAAAGGGATTTTTCGATAAGCAGCGTGGATTTTCCGCGTTCTGCCGCGCTGATTGCCGCACTAACGCCGGCAACGCCGCCACCGCACACAATCACGTCGTATTCTTTCTTCGTTTTTAAATTTTTGGAAAAACAAATTTCTTTCATTTTGTCTTGCTCCGTTGTTAAATATCCAAGCTGTTGTTATATCCCGTCAATAAATCTTCTTTGTATAAATGCGAATCGTTAGAATATTGAAACAACTGCGGATAAATCTTTCCCTCGTCGCCCCCTGCGCCCGTACCGAACCCGAACACCGATACCCCCGTATGCGCCAACGACGTGCGGGTAGCAAACTGCGGATAGGGAATATCCAAAATCGAGCTCATAATCATTCCGCCCGCCCCGCCGTGCGCAAACAGCGCCACTTTCTCGGGGGATTTACCTACTTTTTTATAACAGCAATTTTTTCTGTCGTGTTGATAACCGAGTGAAAGCAAAAATTCGTCCACGGCGGCATCAATTCTTTGCATGCCCTTTCCAAAAGGCAAGTCTTTAAAATATTCGTGTTTGTACCATTCCATATCCAACGCACGAACGGCGGGGTCGTTGAATTTTTCCACCATGCCTTTGTCGCAAAAGCCCCAAGTCCACTTCCCGTTTTCGTCCACGATTCCCACATCCGCGGCGGCTTTCACTTCGTCTGCCCACTCGCAGATTTTCATAGGCAACCCCAATGCCTCACAGGTCGGTTGTGCCGTTTGCATAGCGCGTTTCGACGGGGAAGAATATATTTCGTCCAAACCGTATAAAGCAAAACGCTTTGCCAAGGCGGCGGCTTGCTTATGTCCTAACTCGGTCAAGCTGTCAGGATCGTAAATCGGATCCCCGTGCCGTACGTAATATAAAATCATACTATATGCCTCCTATGCGCAGATGATATTGTTATTTTAACATAGTACCCTTGTTTTGTCATTACCGATAAATTGCAAAATCATGCTAAAAAATTGCATTTTTTGTTTGTGTGGAAATCGCCCTTATAACAAGCCCTCTATTAAAATTTTCACGCCGATCCCCAGCAAGACGATACCGCCGAAAATTCCCGCTTTGTCCGCAAGCTTGTTGCCAATCAACTTGCCCAGATATACGGCAAAAAGCGCCAAGCCTAAGGTGATGAGTGCAATCAATCCCGACGCACCCCACGCGCCCAGCGCCAAGCCCCCTTGCATTTTTGCCATCTGCAAGGTTACCCCTACCGCCAAAGCGTCTATGGACGTTGCGATTGCCTGTAAAATCAGAGCCCCAAACGACAAATCCGAACATTCTTTTTTCAGCTTATTTTCGCTTGAACACGGACATACCCCCTGCGTTTGACAAGTTTGCACCGCCTTTTCCCGTTTTGATGATATCGTTTCGCAAATGCTTTCTATCAGCATTTTACCACCCAAAACCGCAAGCAGCGCAAAGGATATCCACGCGGATATTTTTTCAAAAGTTTCCACGAACGCGTCCGCAATAATCCCCGTTATATAATACCCGATAAGAGGCATTAAGCCCTGAAACAGCCCAAACGCAACGGCGATTAAAAGTGCTTTCCAAACGGGCATCTTCGGATTGGTCATACCGTCCGTCATCGCCACCGCACACGCGTCCATGGCAAGCGCCACGCCTAAGAGCGTAATTTCCCAAATTTCCATTGTTACTTCCTTGTTTTCTTTCTCTATAAAAAATTATATGGCTTGTCGCCAAGCCATATTTCCTTTTACAAACAATTTCTTGCACGCAAAATTTGCAATACGTCCGCAAAAATTTCCTGCGGCGTTTTGTTTCCGTCTACAACCGCGATACGGTCGGGTTCTTGCGCAGCAAGCGTTTTATAGCCCTCGTAAACGCGTCTATGGAACGCCATGCCCGCCTGTTCTAAACGGTCGTTCTCGTCTGCACCATGCTTGCGCAAAAATGCCGCTTCGGGCGTAAGGTCGATAAATATCGTTACGTCGGGGCGGTATTTTTTTAACGCCTGCCCATTGATTTGCGCAATAAAATCTACGCCAAGCCCCCTTGCATACGCCTGATAAGCCAGCGACGAATCCACGTAACGGTCGCACACGACGAGCTTGCCCTCGGCAAGGGCGGGTTCAACGCGGTCGGCAAGGTGTTGCATACGCGCCGCCGCATACAGCAGAGCCTCACAATCGTCCGTCATTTCCGTGTTTTTACCGTTTAACAAAATCTCACGGATTGCCTCCGAAATCTTACCGCCGCCCGGCTCACGCGTGAAAATATGCGGCACGTTTTCCTTTGCCAAATGCTCGCTAAGTAATTTTAATTGCGTACTTTTTCCGCAGCCGTCGCACCCCTCGAAGGTAATAAACTTTCCTCTTTGCATCTTCCGTTCCCCTTATTTTCCTTTAAAAACTTCCATTTGCGCCTGGCGCAAACCAAACACGTTATCCGCCTCTTGTAACAGCCTGATTTTTTCTTCCGTAATCCGTTCGCCGAGCTTTATCAACGGTGTGCAAGGCGGAAACAAACCGCAAACCCGCGCGCAGATATACCCCGTCGCTTTATCTAAATCCACCCACTCCGTTTCCCCGTTTTCTTGTAAAAGCAGGGGGGACGTGTCGCAATCATCAACCGTTTCCGTCAACGGGTAGTTTATAAATTTATCTTTTAAAAAGGCTGCCAGCTGTTCAAAATCCTCTTTTTTCGTCGCAGCGGAAAGGTAAAACACAACAACGTTGCCATCGCAAAATTCCGCGTACAGTCCCACCTTTTGCGCCGCGCGCTCTACCGTAAAAGCGTTTTCGCCGAACACCGCACAAACTTTCGTCCAATCGCCACTGCAATACACCCGTTCATTTTCGGCAATAAACGCCCTAACAACCCTTTCCAAATCAGAATTTTGCGGATATTTCACCGCGTATTCCACGCTTGCCATAATCGGGTACGACGGGCTCGTCGTGCGGAAAATATCCAGCGCCAACCGCAATTTCTCGCCAAGCTCTGCCGTACGCGCGGATACAACCGCACCTTGCGTGAGCGCAGGTAAGCTCTTATGTACGCCGTCCACCCAAAGGTCGGCATACGCCCCCGCATATACGCCGTTATCAAAATGCAAATGTCCGCCGTGCGCGCCGTCCACAATAAGGAGCTTGCCCCTTTCGTCGCAATACGTGCGCGCCGCCGCCAAATCGGCGATATTCCCATAATAATCGGGCGAAGTCAAAAACAGCGCGTCTGCCTCTGCTAAAATCCCGCCAAAATGTTCTTTCAACGCGGACATGGTATGCCCTTTCGGGATTTTCCCCACTCTCTTTTGCGGATAGCACAACGGCTCTATCCCCAGCAACGCGCAACCGTTAAACACGCTCTTATGCGAATCCTCACAAACGGCAATCTTTTTTACGCCTACCGACTTTGCCGCATGCAACATCGCCAGCACGCCGCAAGTACTCCCGTCCGTCAAAATAAAGCTCTTCGCCGCACCCAAAATCTTGGCAATATCCTTTTCCGCTTCCGCAATACACCCCGTTGGGCAGGATAGATTGTCCGAATAGGAAAGTTCGGTAATATCCCAACCGCCTACCTTGTGTCCAGGTGTATGAAAGGATACGTGCGATGGGTCTTGCGCTGACAGCATCGAAAAAATTTTGCAGTTTTTCAAAACGTTTTCGTCGCGGAATATTTTACGCATAAATATACTCAGGACAACGCATATCAGTATGCACGTACTCTTCAATCAAATACACGATATAGGACAGGCTTTCGTATTGAAAGCCATTGCCAACTCCGCCGAATTTGAACAGGCATACGCTCATATTGTTTGCCGTTTTTTCGCTGTAGTCCAACACGATCTCCCCGTCTTTTTCCGTTTCTATTATCGGTTTATAGGCAACCGCATTCATCAATCCGTTCATAGCGGGCTTGCCATTCTCCACAGTCGCGCCCCCTCTGTCTTCCGTAGGGCAAATGTTGATACTGTACGTGCCTTTCAAATCTCTGCCGTCGGTAAAATATTCTTTAACGACAATCGTTTCAGGCAAAGTAACCACGCCGTTTTTCAAATACCAGTCAAATTTCACCAACGTGTCGCGGTATTTTTCAATACGCTCGATTTCGTCCTTTTCTCCCTGCGCGCGCGCCGCCGATTTTCTAAAGCGTTTGTCCCTTTTCGTGCGTGCGTTAAAATCGCCTTTTACCTTGTCCGTGTTCAAGTCTGTCCAAGCCGCGTCGTTGTAATACTGTCCAACGAACGTCCGCATTTCCTCCAAATACACGTTCACGTCATAAACGCTATAAAAACACATCTGCAAAAAGTTCTGCAAATAGGTATCGCCAAAGGTATATTCGTACTGCGTTTTATCGCCGTCTACAACTTCTTCTTTTACAATATCACGCGAGTCGTAATCGTCCGCAACAAAAATCACGTCCCCCTCTTCCAACGTCGTGCGCGCCTGCAACAGCTCGCCCACCATACTGGAGTTTGACGACAAATCCTCCACAGAGGTTTCAATCACTTCGTACGAGAATACGCCGTTTTTTAAAGCCGCTCTGTTTTTATCGTAAAATTCTCCGTCCTGCAACGACACGTTGCCAACGAAATTCATCACCGTAAATTTTTGCGACGGCGTTATGGCGGTGGCGGTCATCGTAAATATCAGTATCCATACCGCAATCAATGCCGCTGCCGAAAGTACAATTTTGAACCAGTCGTACGAGAGCATTCTGCTCAGCCGCAGTTTGGTTATTTTCGCATCCATGCTTACTCCTATAAATTACGCCGATTCGCCGCAAGGGCAAATCGGCGTTTTTAACGTTATTTTTTCGGTTTCATCGTCGGGAAAAGAATGACGTCGCGAATCGTAGAGCTGTCCGTAAGCAGCATTACGAAACGATCCAAACCCATACCCAAGCCGCCTGTCGGGGGCAAACCGTATTCCAGCGCGTTGATGAAATCCTCGTCCACCTGCGCGTCGTTGTTCCCCTTGGCGCGTTTTGCCTCTACCTGCTTTACCATACGCTGTTTTTGGTCAATCGGGTCGTTCAATTCCGAGAATGCGTTGCCGTATTCGTGCCCGCAAATGAAATATTCAAAACGTTCGGTAAACGCGGGGTTAGACGGTTTACGTTTTGCCAAAGGCGAATTTTCCACGGGATAATCGTAGATAACGGTGGGCTGGATCAGCTTGTCCTCTACAAACGCGTCGAACAGCTCGATAAGCACCCAACCCTTGGTTGCGTTTTCGTGTTCCAGCTCTACCCCGAGGGATTTTGCCGCAGCACGCGCATCTTCGTCCGTCGCCCAGTCGTTATAATCGACGCCTGCGTACTTTTTCACCGCCTCTGCCATGGTCAATCTCGTCCAATCGCCCATGTGAATTTCCGTTCCCTGATAAGTAATGTCCAGCGTACCGCATACTTTCAACGTAACCGTCTTGTACAAGTCCTCAATCATATCCATCATATCGAAATAATCGCTGTATGCCTCGTACATTTCAATCGACGTGAATTCGGGGTTGTGATAAGCGTCCATACCCTCGTTACGGAAGATACGGCCTACTTCGTATACCTTGTCCATCCCACCGACAATCAAACGCTTTAAGAAAAGTTCCGTTTCGATACGCATATACATATCGAGGTCAAGGGCGTTGTGGTGGGTTTTGAAAGGTCTTGCGTCCGCACCGATTTCCAAAGGCAACAGCGTGGGCGTGTCCACTTCCAAATATCCGCGGTTATCCAAGAACGCACGGATTTCTTTCAAAATTTGCGAACGAACGCGGAACGTATCCCGTACGTCCTTGTTCATAATCAAATCCAAATGGCGCAGGCGATATTTCATATCCTTGTCCTGCAAGCCGTTGTATTTTTCAGGCAACGGCAATAAAGACTTGGTCAAGAGGGTGATTTCCGTAACGTGCACGGAGATTTCCCCCGTCTGCGTTTTGAATACAAAACCCTTAAACCCGAAAATATCGCCGATATCATAATCCTTTTTATAGGACGTATAATTTTCTTCGCCGATATCCTGACGAGTTACGTAGATTTGAATATTGCCACTTCTATCCGCAATGTGCGAGAAAGACGCCTTGCCCATGATACGGCGGGACATCATACGCCCAGCCATCGCAACCGTCTTCCCCTCGTACGCCTCGTAGTTTTCCTTAATCGTTGCGGAATCCGCGTCCACGGGATATTTTACCTGTTCGTAAGGGTTCTTCCCCTCGGAAACAAGCTTTGCCAACTTTTCACGGCGAATTCTCGCCTGTTCAATCAGCTGTTCTTCCTCCGACGCCGCC
>JBGVQH010000011.1:0-4499 GCA_045127475.1 Candidatus Scatosoma sp. | reverse complement strand
AATTCGAACGTAAGTAGTTCCTGTCTCCGCATTCTTAAAAATATAGCCTATAAAAGGCTTTCCTCTGGAATAACCACTGAATTCCGAGGTTTCCCCCTCGAGCGTATTCCCAGAAAAAACACAATTTATATAAATATACTTATCGCCTTGGTGGTCAACAGTGCAATCCAAAAATACACATTTCTCAAATCTAGAGCTCCATCCACCAGTTGTTGACAATTCCCTCAAAGAACTTCCTGTATAAATTTTATAAAAAACAGTATTAGAGACTACTTGCGCATTAATAATGTATTGCGTATGATAACGGCGACTCACAGTAGTGCCGGAGATTCCACTGCAATAAATTTGTTGCGCATAATTTTGATCAAAATAGCAATGATCAACAAAAACCACATCTAAATAAGGATTTGTAATATGGGTGTAATTTAATTCTACATTTCCACTAATCTCTACCGCCATCTCGTCAAATATTTCAGATGGAAACATTTTAACTGGCTCCTCTTCTGTTCCTCGCGTGATAAGTTTACCATTCACTTTGATCTTAGGCAACCCTGAAATCGCATATTGATCGTCAGGATCAGAAGAATAAAACTGTAATTGAGTCCCCGCTTCTATGGTCAGGGTTGCGCCCTCATCAATAATTAAAGTATTAGGGATAATATAGTAGTTATCTTTTGTCAAAGTCGTATCTTGGGAAATCAGCCCCGTAAGAACAACGCCGTTACGCACCCAAAAAGAAATCTCGCCTTTCGTCGTATACGTGTTTGTATCCTTCTCGTCCAAAGCGTTGTTGCAAGAAATGGTAACGTTTAATACCACTAAATAATCATTTGGGCAATTATCAGCAATTTTTATAACAAGCGGATTTTCCACACCCGTTATAACACTGCCCTCACGGGTAAGGGTATCCTTCGTCGAATACGTACCAACCCCTTCAAAATTTTGGCTTGCCGTCAAAATCTCTACGTAAGGGTTATCCATACCGAGTGAGCCTTCGTCGTCAATGGTAACAACCGTGTTTTTGGACATACCCCAACGGTTGCGCACAATCGCACCGATTTCGATAGTTTCACCTGCATCTACAACGCCGTCGCCCGTGTTGCCTTCCGCAATCCTTTCCGTATCAAAAAGATAATAATCGTACAACGCCACGTCGGGCTTAGGCATTTTGGTAAATGCCTTATACACATCCAAAATCATTGGCAAATTGTGTACGCCGTGTAAGCTGGGATTGAAACAAGTTGCCGTTTCTTCGCTCGTTGCGCAAATTTGCGCCATGATAAATTTAGACGGATACATATCCCTGTCATTGAAATAAGAACGGAGCAACGCCGCCGCGCCCGAAACAACAGGCGCCGCCATACTCGTACCCGAAAGCTTGCCGTATCTACCGTCAGGGAGCGTACTCATAATTTGTTCGCCAGGGGCATACACTTCGTATTCTACGGTATTATATGCATACGTATCGTAGTTAGTGAACGCCGATTCAACTCTTCTATCGTCCACGCTCATTACGCCTATTACGTAAGAAAGTGCTGCTGGATAGTTGGGGAGTGCCCCAAGCCCTTCATTAGGTCGACTGTCATTGCCCGCCGCCGCAACAAGGCTTGCCGTCGTATATGCCGTCGCCAAAGCGTCTTGCACAGCAATGGAACAAGCGCTGCCGCCAAAGGACATATTGATAACGTCTGCGCCCATTTCGTAGGCATAAAGAATTGCTTCGGCAATATCCGATTGATTAAACACACCGCTTGCTTGGCCTGCTTTCACCGCCATAATCTTAGCGTTGTAGGCAATACCGACCACGCCTTCTTTATTGTTGCTTGCGCCGATAATACCTGCAACGTGCGTACCATGTCCGTGGTCATCCATCGGGTTGCCCGTATTTTGCATATCTGCATTGCCGTTGTTTGCAATCACGTTTGCGCCATGCACGTCGTCGATATAGCCGTTTTTATCGTCGTCAATGCCGTTGTTCGGGATTTCGTTTTTGTTCACCCACATATTGGCTTTCAAATCAGGGTGGGTATAATCTACACCTGTATCAATTACCGCCACAACTACGGAAGAAAGACCGCCTGCGGATATGCCTTCCTTTTGTAAGAATTTCCAAGACTCTTGAATGCTGCATTGCTTAAGGTGGTGTTGGTTTCCAACCTTTTGGTTTCCGCATACGTCGGAAAGAATACCCGTTGTATCGCCTTCCACCTCAACACTCTGCGTTTCATATATGTAATCAAAGTCTGCTATCAACACCTCTTCCAGCGAGCGAGCTTTTTTTACGGCGGTAATCGCGTCGAAATCGCCGTTTAATTTCGCCGTCCACCAGTTGCCGTTTGGCGTTTCACTAAACTTTGCCAAAGATGCAATACCACATTTTCTCAAATTGTTCGTACGTTTGCCGTTGTACGACTTCGCCATCTTCAAAAGGATTTGGCCTTCGTTGTACTTGTACGCGCCCGTTTCAAATGCTTCGGCATACGCTACGTCAAACGGGACGAGTAAATTGCCGTCCGCGTCCACCGTTTCACCAGTGTATGTTTCCACAAGATCCGTTTCGGGGATCGGCTCGTTGTATGCTTGCTCTGCCTTGCAAGCAACAAGCGAAGTTACGCCCAAAACCGCACAAAGAGTAATAAGTAATTTTTTCATTTTTTTAGACATACGTTGTTCCTCCATTGTCTAAAATCCAAACCGATTGTATTGGTCGTTTCAATGTGTATTACGACTATTTTATTATAACACGATAAATAACATCTGTCAAGGCTTTTAATATTTTATATTAAAACCTACTTATTCTCTACCAATTTTTACCTTTCGGTTGTGGCTATGGTAGCATAGGATAACCCGAAAGTAAACGCAAAAAAATTCTTGCCTTTATATAAATTGTTGCTTGGATAAAGCAACAATTTTTTTGTTTCTCGTTGACTTTCGGGAGGATTTCAACTCGTACATGGTATGCCTCTTTATCCTCTGCTCCTTTGCCCCTGCCCAAAAGGCAAATAGAAAAATCGGAGGTAAATCTCAATGCTTAAACCATCTAACCCCTATAACGTATTATCGGAAACCATCTCTATCGATAATGTACAAAAAATGGGTGAACTCATCACCCTCAAAACTCTGCGTAGCTATTACGCCTATGCACGTCAGCCCTTAGAACGGCTCTATATCGGTCTTGTCAAAGATTTGAACCGTTGTAACGAACCCACGCACATTTTTTCCGATGCGTACGATCTTGTACAAGAAGCAACCTATTTCCTTTGTCAGTTTATCGGCAAGATCCTTAACGACGTTTATGCGATACAAAACGACAAAAGCATCACCATTAAGAAAGCCGCATATACGTTGGTCAGCCGTCACATTGACAGAATCCGCAGAACCATCAACCGTTCTCGTGGCATCAACGATTACACCGAAGAATTATCCGTAGAAATCGATACTTACCAAGAAAAGGATTATGCGAACGTAGATAACACGATTGCGCGTATGGGGTTAAGCCCTTGTGAACACGAAGTTTTAGATTGCTATATGGCAGGCATGAGCCCCACTGAAATTACGGAATTTTTAGCCGTTAACCGCGTAACCGTATGGCGTAGAAGACAGCGCGTACAAGTAAAATACAAAACGTTGTTTTTCTAAAATTTACAACCCATACGACAAAATCTGTCTTAGAAAAATTTCGTCGTTCAAAAATCATTGTGGATATGATATTATACATTCGCTTTCAGGAAAATCCACTTTTACGGCTTGAAAGTCAGCAAGAAAATTAGGTAAAAGCAAACGCGTTTATACTTCTCGACGGGGAAGTTGACCAAAATTTTCAAAAAGGAGGATAATGACAACTGCTGAATTAAACTTAACTGCAACCTACGTAACCGCATTGGCGTCTGAACCCAATGCAACCGAGAAAATCAAAATGCTTTTGCAATCTCTTTTCTCTTCCTATGAGAAAGGGACTGATTTTCCTGCCCAAGAAACGTCAAAAGTGAAAGACGTTTCTTCTATTATTACATTTTCACAAAAGGAGCTTTCTAAAATGGATAAAACGTTTAGAAAAGAATTTATCGCCAACGGCTTGGTGGCACATGTTATCAAACGCAAACGCGGCAAAAATGCTATCGTTTACGAGATTCGTTATCGCAGAAACGGATTTGATATTAGCGCCACTTCTGCCAATCTTGACGAAGCAAAACGTCGTTTTATAAAAATGACGATGCCTGACGAATTGGAAAACCATCGCAAAAAGAATTACGCAGGCGGAAAAAATTCTTTCCGCTTTATTACAAACGAGTGGCTGGAATTTAAGAAAGACAAGCTGAATCCACGCACGCATAAAAATTATGAAAGCTATTCTACGCGCTATTTGTATCCCGTGCTTGGGGATTTGATGATTTCGCAAATTAAAACGATTGACATCAATAGAATTATGTCGCAGGTAGAAGGGCGTGTATATGAAGACTTGCGAGTTGTTTTGAATTCCGTGTTTAAGTATGCGCTAG
>JBGVQH010000010.1:0-9267 GCA_045127475.1 Candidatus Scatosoma sp. | reverse complement strand
AACGGGCTGTTAAAAATATTAATCAAGATAGTCGGGGTAGGGTATCTGACGGAATTTGGTGCAAGCATTTTACAGGATTTTGGTGGCAATTCCATGGCGGACAAGGTGGTGCTTGGCGGAAAGATTGCCATTGTTTTATTGTCCATGCCTGTGATTGAGGGACTGCTTAAAATGATAAAAGGCTTTTTGCAACTAGTATGAAAAAGAAGGGTGTTTCAAAAAGGAAAAAGATTGTTTTTATAGTGCTTATTTTTATAAATTTATGCATATTTTTTCTTGTTTTTTCACAGGCAAAAACAGAGGTGCACGCTGCGGGAACAGCAACCAACAAAATAAGTCTTGAAACAAGCGACCCGCTCCAAGACAACGTGGAAGAACAGTTGGGCAATTTAGATTTAAAAGCCTTGGAAGAATATTTGCGCTCGATAGGCGAATTAACAAACGAAACCATTACGGAAAGGTTATTCTCCTACGTAAGGGGCGCAAAATTTGATTTTTCCGATTTCAGCAAGGCGTTAGCCGACGCGTTTCTATCTAAGGTTACTCTTCTGATGCCGTCGTTTGCGGTAATTACGGCAATTACCTTGCTTGCAGGGGTGATGTCGTCGCTAAAGAGCAGCGTGAACGGACAAACGGCATCGGAAATGATTTTTTTGATTACATATGCGGCGGCGTTAATCCCCCTTTTAGCGGTATTAATTGAATGTTTTCGCGAAACGGCAAGCGGCATAGCGCAAATGCGCAAGCAAATGCAGTTAATTTACCCGATAATGCTAACGTTAATGGCGGCGAGCGGTGGGACGGTCGCTGCATCTGTCTGCCGGCCAGCCGTGGGCTTTTTTAGCACCTCTATCGTCTCGGTTGTAGACGGAGTGGTTTTACCTCTCACTATCACGATTATCGTGCTTTCTATGGCGGGAAACCTAACGAAAGAGTTAAAAATCGGCAAATTTAGTGCCTTTTTCAAGAGTATCAACAAATGGATTATCGGAATTTGCGTGTCTGTTTTTGGAATATTTTTTACCTTACAGGGGATTACGACGGCGATATACGACGGGGTGGTGCGCCGTGCGGCAAAGTATGCAATCGGCAACGGAATTCCAATTGTCGGCGGCTTTTTGTCGGGCGGGTTCGACCTTGCAGTGGCGGGCAGTGTATTGATTAAAAATTCTCTTGGCAGTATGGGGATTTTTATGATGCTTTCCGTCTTGTTAGAGCCATTGATATTACTCATTTCCGTCAACGTGTTGTTGCGCTTTATTGCGGCGGTAACGCAACCGTTTGGGGATAGCAGAATCTCTGATTTTCTTGGGGAAACTGCGGAAAATTTACATTATTGTACGGCGGGCTTACTGATTACGGCGTTTTTGTATTTTTTGACGATTGTATTGATGATTTATTCCACGGAGGCACTGTTTTGAGCGGATATTTATTAAGCATTATCGGCACGATACTGCTGTGCGCAGTTTTAATGGCAATCGTGCCTCAGGGCAAGACTTCGGGGGTAATCAAAGGGGTGGCAAAACTTGCTTGCGTGTTGGTGATTGTATCGCCCGTGCTCCGATTTTTCAAAACAGGGGAAATCGGTGGAAATTCGACGGAAAATTCCCCGACCTTTTTTCCGCAAACGAGCATACAAACGGACGAGTCGTTCATACAGTATTACAGTGAGTTGCGTGTGCGGGAAACGGAAGGGGCTTTACAGAAAGAAATTTGGGGGGCTTACGGCATAGAAACAGACGTTTCTATCCGTTGGGAAAAGGTAACGCATACGGTGGGAAAATATTACGAAACAGAACGGATAAAAATCAATGAAATTCGCATAAAATGCGCGAAAGAGCCGTCAAAGGAGCTAAAAGAGAGTATGTGGGAATACCTGACAAAAAATTATTGTAGCGAGGTGCTGATTGAATAAAGAAAAAAATGGTGTAACGGCGATAGGCACGTCGGTAAAGGGGTATTTACGCGGAAAGTGGAAAGACATACTTTTGATTGGGATTTTAGCGGTTGCGTTGCTGTTTGCAGTTTCACGCGTATTTCAAGACGACGAAACAACAACCGTTTCTTCACAAATGAGCGAAACGGAGCAAAAGGTAAGCCGTCTTTTGCGGGAAATACAAGGGGTTGGCGCTGCGGATGTAATCGTTTGCGAAACGGAGGACGGTACAAAAAACGTCGTAATCGTTTGCGATGGCGCAAGGGATATTCGTGTAGTGATGAACGTGCGTGAAGCGGTTGCCGCCGCCCTGGGAACGAATGAAAAATCCGTAAAAATATATCAAAAAAAATGAAAAAGAATAAGGAGATAAAATTATGTCGAACAAAAAGAAAATTATTGTAATGTCCTCGTTGGTGCTCTTGCTTGCAATCACCGCTATTTTCAATTTTGTGTTTGCTAATACAGGTACGGCAGCGGTAGTAAACGGTGGCGTAACGCCAGCTAATTATTTTACGACCTATCGGACGGAGCGTACGACGACTAGAAACGAAGCACTCGTACAGCTGGACAGCGTAATTGCGCTCTATGACGAGGGGGACGAACGGTATGAAGAGGCAACGGGAATGAAGATGGAAATTGTTGCGGCTATGGAAAAGGAGCTCATTTTAGAAAATATGGTAAAATCGCTTGGGTTTTCAGATGCGGTGGTGTCCGTATCCTCCGATTCGGATAACGTAAACGTGTTTATCAACTCGGCAGAGCTCAATTACGATACAGCGCTTTCCATCTACAATATGATGAAAGAAGAAACGGGGATAGTAGCGGGGAATATAATCATTATGCCCGTTTATGCAGAAAGCTGAAAAAATCTGCAAAAATATTCGTAAAACAGTAGAAATATTCAAAAAAATATGCTATAATGTAAGGGACAGAAGATAAGGAGAACTTTTAGTATGTCCAACATTAAATTATCGGCAAACAACAAGCAGAGCGGAAAAACTGTTTATACGAGCGCAATCGTGCAAAATATCGTAGAAATCGCCATTGCGGAAGTGGAAGGGACGATGCCCTTGGAAAACAAGAAAAAGGGAGTATCTTTGTATATTCTCGGCGAAAATATTTACGTGAGCGTATCCGTGGCGGTAAAAGCAGGTTATAACGTGCCGGAGCTGGCTTATCATATTCAAAAATCGGTTAAGCAAAGCGTGGAAAATATGACTCGTTATAAAATTGCAGAGGTGGACGTACACGTTGCCGACGTCGTATTTTGCGATGCGCCCGTGCAGCCCAAGGAAGAACCTGTCAGCGAAGAAACAGAAGAAAAGAACTAAATAAAAAAGTAGAAATACCCTTCGCAGAAATGCGTAGGGTTTTCGCGCTATATACGGAGAGTATTATGAGAAACGCAGCAAGAGAAGCGGCATTGAATATCATTTTTGCAAAACAGTTTAATAGTGATTGCATGGACGCTTTAAAAAAGAAAATTTATAAGCAATTTGCTTTGGATAACGATGAGGATTTACTTTTTGCCGCTGATTTGGTGGCAACGGTAGAGGAGCATTACGAAGAATTGATTCAAGGTATCGAGGATGCATGTCATCATTATCGCGCAGACCGTATTAACCCTACTGATAAGAGCATTTTGTTGATTGCGATGGCGGAAATTAAATATTTTGACGATATTCCACCCGTGGTTTCGGTGTCGGAGGCGGCAGGGTTGGCGAAAAAGTATTCCTCGGAAACGAGTGCAGATTTCGTGAACGGCGTGCTTGCGGGTGTTATCAATAAGTAAAAACGGGTTAAAGCTATGGTAATTATCGACGGAAAGGCTCTCTCCGCGGAGCTTCGCGCGGAGCTGAAAGAAAAAATTGAAAAAACGGAGCGTAAGCCAGGGCTTGCGGTGGTGATTGTCGGGGAAGACCCCGCCTCTCAAATTTACGTGCGCAACAAAATTAAGGCTTGTGCGGAGCTCGGTATTCGGTCCTATTCCTACGAATTGCCTGAAACGGCGTCGCAAGAGGAGCTGGAAGGACTTTTGGATAAGTTAGCGGTGGATAACGACGTGGACGGCATCTTATTACAAATGCCTTTGCCGAAGAATTTTGACGAGGACGCCGCCGTGGCGCATATTCCCTTTGAAAAGGATGTGGACGGTTTTACTGCGAAAAATCTTGGCTTATTGTTACAGCACAAGGAAAAAATTGTGGCTTGTACACCGCTTGGGGTAATGAAAATGTTGGAAAAATACGGCATTGACCCTACAGGCAAGCGCGCGGTGGTATTGGGACGTAGTGAAACGGTGGGCAAGCCGATGGCAATGTTGCTTTTAAATGCAAATGCAACGGTTACCGTGTGCCACAGCCGCACGCAGAATTTTAAGGAAATCTGCAAGGAAGCGGATATTTTGGTTGCTTCGGTTGGTAAGGCGAAATTTGTAACCGCAGATATGGTCAAGGACGGAGCAGTTGTGATTGATATCGGTATTAACCGCGACGAAAACGGCAAACTCTGTGGCGACGTCGATTTTGAAAGCGTAAAGGAAAAAGCGTCGTATATCACGCCTGTACCCGGTGGGGTTGGGCCTATGACGATTACGATGCTCATGTATAATACTTATTTAACAGCTTGTAAGGAGTAAAAGAAAATTGACCGACTTTAATTTTCGTTACAGGGAGTATTTAACACAATTTGAGGCGTATTTAGAAGAATATGCCGACAAATTAAAGACGAAACCCGAAGTTCTTGGGGAAAGTATGCGATACAGTCTGCAAAGCGGCGGAAAGCGGGTTCGTCCCGTGTTGATGTTGGCTTGCGCAGACGTGTTGGGAGTACCCAAGGAAGACGTTTTGCCCTTTGCGTTGGCGTTGGAGATGATTCATACCTATTCGCTGGTGCACGACGATTTACCGGCGATGGACAATGACGATTTCCGTCGCGGAAAACCGTCCAACCATAAGCAATTCGGAGAAGCGAATGCAATTTTGGCGGGTGATGCGCTCTTAAACGAGGCGTACGCAATTTGCTTTGCGCAATGCATGAAAGGGGAAAGGTACGCCTTAGCGTCCAGCTTTTTGAACGAGTGTGCAGGCATGTACGGTATGATTGTCGGGCAATCCGCAGATTTGTATTTTTCCGCAACTGAGGGCGACGTTTCCGCCGAGGATTTGTTTTATATCTACGAACATAAAACGGGTAAGCTATTGCTTGCACCCGTTGCGATTGCTAGCATTTTGGCGGGCAATAAATATTATTTACCCTTTGAAAGCTTCGGCAAGCTCCTTGGTAGGTTATTCCAGATGACGGACGATATTTTGGACGTTACGGGCAGTAGTGAGGAGCTTGGGAAAACGGCTGGAAAAGATGAAAAAGAAAACAAACTGACCTGTGTAAAGCTGTACGGGTTAGAGGGGGCAAAAGTGCGCGCGGATATGTGTGCGCGCGACTGCTACGGCGTTTTGGAGGGGATAGACGGCGACCTTTCCTTTTTACAAGCGTTGGTAGATTACGTATTGCGCCGCAGCAATTAAAAGGCTTTTGCGATACAGGATAGGAAAAGAAGGGGATCGAATATGTCGATTTTGAAAACTTTAACCCCCGACGGGATAAAAAACTATACAAAAAATCAATTAAACGTGCTTTGCGACGAGCTTCGCGCAACGATTTACGATACGGTAACCCGTTGCGGCGGGCATTTGGCGTCTAACCTCGGTTCGGTAGAGTCCATCGTTGCCATGTTTCACACCTTTGATTTTCCTAACGACAAAGTCGTGTTTGACGTAGGGCATCAATGTTATCCGTATAAACTGCTCAGCGGCAGGGCGGATCGATTTTCTACGCTCCGTCAAGCGGGCGGAATTTCGGGTTTTCCCAAGCGCACGGAAAGCGAATACGACTGTTATGATACAGGGCATGCAGGCACGTCCGTTTCCGCGGCAATCGGCTTGGCAAAGGCACGCGATTTAAAGAAGGAAAAACGGAACGTAATCGCCTATATCGGCGACGGTTCGTTTAATAATGGGCTTATCTACGAGGCTCTCAATTCTTTGAAGATACTGGACACGAAGATTTTAATCGTGCTCAACGATAACGGAATGTCGATTTCCCCGACGGTGGGTGGCATGTACGATATTATCACACAAATCAAATCGCAGGAAAAGGCAGAGGGTATTCGTCTTTTGGAAAGCTTTGGCTTGACCTATGTCGGTGTAAAAAACGGAAACGATTTGGAAGAAATGCTCGAGGCAATGTCGCAGGCAAAGGAAATGCTCAAAGACGGCTCGGTATTGCTCCATATTGCAACCAAAAAAGGCAAGGGGTACGAGTTTAGCGAAGAACACCCGACCGATACACACGGCGTACCACCCGTTGGTTCTCTCAAGGATAGAGAATATTCGCAGGTCTTGGGGGAGAGTCTTTGTTCTTTAGCGGCAAAAAACGCCGATATTACCGTAGTTTCTGCGGCAATGAAAGAGGCGTTGGGGCTTGGTGAGTTTTTTGAAAAATACCCCGAGAGAGCCTTTGACGTGGGGATTTGCGAGGAGAATGCCGCGGTGCTTTGCGCGTCGATGGCGGCAGGCGGTTTAAAGCCATATTATGCGATTTATTCGACCTTTTTACAACGCGCCTTTGATGAGATTATTCATGACGTTTGTGCACAGGACTTGCCCGTTACGTTCTGTATCGACCGAGCGGGGATTTCGGGGGCAGATGGGGAAACGCATCAAGGGGTTTTTGACCTTTCCTATCTTTCTTTAATCCCGAATTTGGCGATAGCAACTCCGAAAGATACTGACGAGCTTGCGAAATTGATAGAATTCAGCGCGACGTATGCACACCCCTTGGCGATTCGTTATCCGCGCGCAGGCAGAGTACTGTTTCCTACTAAGGACAAGCCTATTGAGCTTGGAAAATGGGAATATCTGCACAAAGCAAACGTGGAAAAAGACGCGAAAGTTACTATTTTAGCGGCAGGGGAACGGTGCTTGCTGTTGGCGACGAAGGTTTTGAAAGAATTGCAAGAAGAGGGTATCGATTTTGATATTATAAACGCGCGATTTATCAAGCCTTTGGACGAGGAATTTTTACAAAACAACGATAGTGAGCACGTAATTACCATGGAAGACAACGTGTACAACGGCGGTTTTGGGACTTTGGTTACCAACGAGTTGTTACGCTTGAAAAAGGACTGTAAAATTAAGAACTTTGCCTACCGTGATGACTTTATCAAGCAAGGCTCGATTGCGGCTTTGCAGAGCGAATACGGCGTAGATTGGCAGGAAATCAAAGGGTATATTAAGAGTGTACTTGCATGAGAGCGGACAAGTTTTTTGCGGAAAAGTTCGGTTCGCGCACGAAAGCGGCAGAGGCGATTGAAAAGGGATTGGTGCTTATAGACGGCAAGCCGATAAAGCCGAAAACGGAAATTTCCGATACAGATACAATCACCTTTATCGTCGCAGATGAACAATTTGTTTCTAACGGCGGTTACAAGCTGGAAAAGGGAATAAAAACCTTTAATTTTGACTGTAAAGACAAGATTTTTGCGGATATTGGGGCGAGTACGGGCGGTTTTACCGATTGTTTATTGCAGCGGGGTGCAGCGAAAGTGTACGCGATTGACGTGGGTGAGAGTTTATTGCACGAAAGCTTGCGTTTCAGCGAAAAAATCGTACAAATGGAAAATACGAACGCGCGGTATTTGACGAAAGAGGTTTTTTCCGACCCTTTGGACGGGGTTGTTACGGACGTGAGTTTTATATCTTTGCGATTAATTTTCCCTGTTATCAAAGAGATTTTAAAGGAAGACGGACACGCGTTTGTATTGATAAAACCGCAATTTGAGTGCGAAAATAAGCATATCGGCAAAAGCGGAATTGTAACGCCGTCCGCGCATGCAGATATTGTAAAAAAGGTCTTGGGATATTTAAACGAAAGCGGTTTGTATGCGCACGGAATTACAAATGCGCCCGTCCGCAAGGGGAAAAATATCGAATATATTTTATATATTCGGCCAATTTGGCAGGGCGGAAAATCCGTGGAAGAAATTGTTGCTACGGTAAGGGCGCTTGTAAAGAAAAATTCCCTTGGGGAATTGCAATAAACGAGTAAAAACATACGTAGGAGAACACTATGAAAATAGGGGTGCTTGGAAACATTTCGAAGATAAAAACGGCGGAAACCATGCAGGAAATCGTAAAGTTCTTGCGCGAAAATGGTCATAAAACCGTTGAATTTTCTTCTCATAAGGAGATTGACGGTGTGGACGTCGTACTCGTTTTGGGGGGCGATGGCGCTATCTTGCACGCGGCGGTGGTTGCTGCACAAAAAAACATCAAAATCGTTGGTATTAATTATGGAAACCTCGGTTTTTTAACCGAATACGAAAAGGACGAACGGGAGCAGGTAAAAGAACTGCTTTCCGCTTTGGAAAAAGGGACTTGCCGTATCGTAAAACGCAGCCTGTTACAGCTGACGATTGATGGAAAAACCTATTATGCTCTTAACGAAATTTCCGTGCAGAGGGATTACGGTTTACTTTCGACAAATTCTACACAGATATTACGCTTAAAAGTTGAGGCGAAAGAGGGGATAGACGTAATCGCAGGCGACGGCTTGCTGATTTGTACGCCGACGGGCTCGACAGCGTATTCACTTTCGGCGGGCGGTGCAATTTTAACCCCTGAAGTTCCCGTAATTATGATGACGCCGATTTGTGCGTTTTCTATGCGTGCGCGCCCGATTGTCTTTTCGGATACCGACGAGTTTAAAATTTCGATAGACAAAGGCAAATCTATGGTTTTGGCGGACGGAAAAGTAATAGCCGCTCTTCCCGAAGGCGCGCAAATAACTATCAAAAAAGCGAATTTTACGGCGGATTTCCCCGTGAAAGAAAACAGTGATTTTTTTGCAAGAGTACGAAATAAATTAAACGGATAAAGGGGTAGAATTATGTTAAGATCGGCAAGACACGCGAAAATTTTAGAGATTATTTCGCACAATGAGATCGAAACGCAAGAGGAGCTTTGCGCAGAATTAAACAAGCTCAATTACGTGGTAACGCAGGCGACAATTTCGCGGGATATTCGCGATTTGCGGCTTTTTAAAGTGGCTGGCATCGAGAAAAAGTACCGCTATGCGTACATAAACGACGGCGAGGGGGAAATTTCTCCAAAAATGAAAAGCTTGTTCCGCGATTGCGTGCTTTCAGTGAAAGCGGCGCAAAATCTCGTCGTAATTAAAACGCTGAGCGGTAACGGTGCAAATGCAGGTGCGGTCGTGGATAAATTGAACCACGAAGAAATCGTTGGTTCGGTGGCGGGTGATGATAC
>JBGVQH010000009.1:0-2515 GCA_045127475.1 Candidatus Scatosoma sp. | reverse complement strand
ACCAAGCGATAAATTCGTAATCAACCGTTTCCGTGCTTACTTTTTTCGGATTTTCGGGTTTTGTAATCTTTTCGCCTTGACGCACGCGCTGCTCTGCCACAAAACTACCCCCGACCGAATCAAATGTCACCGTATAATATTGTTCCGTTTCATTATCGTTACAAGATTCTTTGACGCTTGAAGACGATACTGTTTCTTCCGACGAAGATTCTGATTCGGTCTCGGACGAATTTATCTCTGAAGACAAAGACTCTGATTGGGAAATAAAGGAAGATGTTTCGCCCCCCTTTTTCGAGCCGCAAGCACCACCTATACATGCGAATAACGCCAAGCAACATAATAGTGCAATTATCTTTTTCACCGCTAAAACTCCTTTATTCGTCCATATTATTTACTTCAAAACGCAGTAAATATCTCTCTTCTTCCAACTTTGTCGCAGGATGCACAAACACCACCGAGCCGTCCTCGTCAGCCCGACCGTTATCGGCTGCAATGATTTTATACGTGATACGACCGCGATTATTTTTCCGATATTCACCGTCTAAAAAGCTGCCTGCATTCGTCTTGCAAAGCAAGGTGTATCTCGGTTCGTTTTCCACAGCGCGATAGACGGCAAAACATTCCTTGCTATCCCAACGCAAGCGCACACCCTCTTCTTCCCACGCCGCAAAAAGCTTGGGGGTGGCAGTATGTATCACACTCGCAGAAAACCCTGTAATGCGATAGGTTTTCCCTTGTTCACTCGTAAATACTAAGGCGTTTTCTCCCCGTTTTACTTGCACGATTTCGCCGCTTTCCGCTAAAACCTGTGCCGTCTTTATACCAACGCCGCGGAGTTTTACTTCGCCGCCTACGTTGGAAAGAATCTCTGCACTTTGAATTGTTCCTTCTTTATAGGTACAAGAAACGGTAAAATTTCCCCTTGCTTTTAATCCGTAGAAAGAGATATTTTTCCACGCTTTGGGAATAGCTGGCAACAGAGTAATATACCCGTCATGGCTTTGCACGAGCATTTCCGTTATCCCTGCTGTTGCGCCAAAATTTCCGTCGATTTGGAAAGGCGGATGTACGTCCCACAAATTAGGATACGTCCGCATTTTTAACAAATTTTGCAAAAGCAAATAGGTATGCTCGCCATCGCCGCATCTTGCCCATGCACACAATCTATGCGCAAGTGCCCATCCCGTAGATTCGTCCCCGCGCAATTCCAAGGTACGCTTTGCGCTATCCAACCACGCAGGTGTTTCACGCGTAATCGTTCTACCGGGCATTAACGCTACTAATTGGGAAATATGTCTATGCTTTGCCTCTCCTATCTCGCCGTAGAAATGCTCTTCCCCATACTCTTTAATCTGTCCGCTATAACCGATTCGTACGGGGGTGTATTTGTCTATATGCGCCTTTTCCGCCTGCGTTGTCGCATCCGATTTTTTAAGGAGTTCCCCACACCGTAAATCGTCCCCTGCGTTTTCATAAAGCATTTGCTGATCAAACGCACAGCCTACCGTACGATAATATTTCTGCTCTTTATGGCTATCCACCCAAACGTCGCCGGATAAAATTTGCTCGGGCGAAGCCGAATACGCGCACATATACTCCCCGTCATAATCGCGCGCGCATTTTTCCAAAAAGGTTGCCATACCGTGAATTGCTGGATATGCAACGTCTTTTAATACTTGCTCGTCGCGCGTAAAATCATAATAATCCCAGAACATTTTCGCGGTAAGCCCGCCCGTACCGGGGCCGGAGTGTCCATTTGTCGTCTGTCCTTCAATTTCGTAGCAATATGCGCCCGTACCTATCGTCCAACCGCAAGCTCCGTCGCCCGTTTCGTAATTTTCAGGCATTTTTTCTTTTATCCAAGCGCTCGCATGATGTTCTGCTTGCGCTTTATAACCCAAAAAGAATTCTGCGTACGCAGAAAAACATTCCGCTATGTTGGAGCTAAACGCGTGCCAATAATTCATTTGCACGTTGATATTGTGCCAATAACCACTCCCCCAAGGGGATATATCGTGCACCGTCCATACACCCTGCAAGGATGCGGGCGGTGTGCCCTTTCTCGAAGAACTAACGAGCAAATATCTGCCGTATTGATAATATACCTCTTCTAAATAAGGAACACTTTTCCCCTTTTGATACGCAATTAAGAGTTCTTCCGTGGAGCTACCGTCGTCCACGCCGCCTAAATCCAACTCTACTCTGCCCATAAGCGAAGTATAATCTTTTTCGTGCCTTGCGTATAATCCTACCCAACCAAGAGAGAAAGCATTATTCAAAACGTTCTTCACACGCTCGCAAGGGTCGTCGCCCAAAGCCTTATGATTCCCGTCGAAAAACATTTCAGGGCAAAGCTTATACGAAGTATCTAACGTAAACAAAAGAGTGGTTTCCGTAGCGTTTTTTATGAGAATTTTCGCGTCATCAAAGTGCGCACTGCCGTCCGTAATCACCGCCGCTCTTCCTTCAAAGAGTAATCCTCTAAAAGGTAAATCGCCACGCATTACGAGCGTTT
>JBGVQH010000008.1:0-4526 GCA_045127475.1 Candidatus Scatosoma sp. | reverse complement strand
ACCGAGTTTTCTATGATGGGTTGTTGGCGAATTTTCGCCGAAGAAAATTTATGAAAATAGCAAAAAACTTGCTACTTTGTAAATTACACTTTTCCTACAAATTGAAAATTTGGCAAAAAATGAACGCGTTTATGTTTCTCGACGGGGAAACTGACCAAAATTTTCCAAAAGGAGAACTGTGAAGAAAAATGAAATCAACGTAACCGCAAACTACATAGCAAAGCTTGCAACTTTTCCCGATGCGAAAGATAGAATTTCGCTCTATTTGGACAGCCTTTTTGCTTGTTATCCACAGCAAGAAGGTTCTTTTAACGTACAGAAAAATAAAATGACGGCAGTTTCTACCGTCATACAATTTACTCCAAAGGAGATTACAAAAATGGCTAAAACTTTCAAAAAAGAGTTTATCGCAAATGGGCTTGCCGCACACGTTTTGAAGAGAACAAAACGAAAAAATGCTATTTCTTTTGAAATACGATATCGTAGAAACGGATATAATATTCACGTTACGGCATCTACGCTTGAAGCAGCAAAAGAGAAATTTGTTACGGCAACGTTGCCTGAAAATATTGAGCAAATGCAAAACGTTGTATTTGATATCTAACGCGTAAAATAAAAAATTCCACTCTAACAGAAATAAATCTGTATAGGGTGGATTTTTTTGTGGAAAAAGCGCAACCGTGAACGCTATTATTTTAAAGGGATTGAGGCGATTGATTTAAGTCCCCAAATTTGTTCCCAATGAAGGTCAAAAACGTGAAATTTTGCCCAAACCGACTGCATAAACACGTCAAATGTGCAAAAAAATGAGGCATTTATGCGCTTTTTTCTGCATAATTGCCTCATTTTGGTGCGGTCGACAGGAATTGAACCTGCATGGAGTTACCCACAAGATCCTTAGTCTTGCGCGTCTGCCAGTTCCGCCACGACCGCATTAACGAACTATATTATATCTTAATGATTTTGCTTTGTCAACTCATTTTATCCCCACTTTTGAAAAATTTTCAAAAAAATTCATTTCTTCCTTTTTCTGCGTATATTCCCATTTTTTCTACCCAAACTATCGGTATATGGAGGACGTTTATGAAAGCAACCGGAATAGTGAGAAGAATTGACGAATTAGGGCGTGTGGTCATTCCTAAGGAAATCCGCCGTACGCTCCGCATTAAAGAGGGCGACCCCCTCGAAATATTCACCGACCGCGATGAACTGATGCTCAAAAAATATTCGCCCATTGCGACTTTGGAAAAATTTAGCAAAGCCACCGCGCGCTCCCTCAACGACTTGAGTGGAAAATTAGCGGTAATTTGCGATACGGACGGTATTTTGCACGCCTACGGCGACGGAAAAAAGGATTTGGACGGCAAGGAGTTGTCCGAGGATATGGATAAAATCTTACGCGAACGGCGCAGCTATATCGCAAACGCTGCCGAGGGCGGCGACATTGTGCCCATCACGCGCAGCCATGAAGAGGGCATTACGGCGCAAGTTATCGTGCCCATTGTATCGGGCGGAGATTGTCTTGGCGCAGTAGCCGTGCTTTCCAAAGAGGACGGTGCAAAAATGGACGGCGCGGATATGAATTTGGCGCGTTTAACCGCCGATATTTTGGCAAATCAATTTGAATAAAACCGCGTTCATCGCGACACGCCCCCTATCCTTTGGGAAATCGAGCGTAAAAAAGTGAGCCGTGCAAGGCTCACTTTTTTCTCATTTATTAAAATTGTCTTTCAAGGAAACGATTTCGGACAAAACCAGCTTGCCGTTTTCGGTACATTTCTTATAATACCCTACGCGCATCAGCTGGAACGCTTTGTTTTCTTCGCTCTCCGCAAGGTAAGGTTCTGCCTTGCCAAGGAAAATCTTTTCGCTGTCCAAGTTCATACGCTCGGTGAAATCCTGCCCTGCGTATTCGGCGTCTTTAAGCAACGGCGCGTATTTGCGGATTTCTACGTCCACGCCCGTCTTGCCGTCTACCCATTGTATCGTACCTTTCACCTTGATACCGCTGGTATCGTTCGAAGAACGGCTCTCGGGGATATACGAGCATTTCAGCTCGGTTACGTTCCCCTCGTTATCCGTTACAACCTCGTCGCAATGGATAATGTACGCGCCTTTCAAACGCACGTAGCCATCCGGTTTTAAACGCTGATATTTGGGCGGCGGAACGAGCGCAAAGTCCGCTCTGTCAATATAAACCTCGTTAGAAAACGCCACTTTGCGCGTACCGAGTTCGGGTTTTAAGGGGTGAATGGCGCTGTCTAATTCTTCCGTGCCCGTATAGTTGGTAATCGTTACTTTCAGGGGGTCTAAAACCGCCATAGCGCGCTCTGCATTTTCGTTGAGATTGTCGCGGATGCACGCCTCCAAATAGGAAAGCTGACATTCGGAATTCGCCTTAACGATACCGATTTTGGTGCAGAAATCAAGGAGCGCTTCGGGGGGTACGCCGCGGTTACGCAAGCCTGCGACCGTAGGCATACGGGGGTCATCCCAACCGTGCACGTGTCCCTCTTCCACCAGCTTTTTCAGATAGCGTTTGGACATTACCGTATTCGTTACCGCAAGGCGGGCAAATTCGATTTGGCGGGGCTTGGGCGCAAAGCCGAGGTTAATCCCCACCCAGTCGTACAGCGGTCTGTGGTCTTCAAATTCCAGCGTGCAAAGGGAATGGGTTACACCCTGCAAATAATCGCAAATGGGGTGTGCGTAGTCGTACATAGGATAGATGCACCAAGCGTCGCCCGTACGGTGATGCGTGCAACGCAAAATGCGGTAAATAACGGGGTCGCGCATGTTCATATTCGGCGACGCCATATCAATTTTTGCGCGCAGACACTTGCTGCCGTCAGGGTATTTCCCTGCTTTCATTTCGCGGAAAAGCTGTAAATTTTCTTCCACGGAGCGGTTGCGATAAGGACTTTCCTTGCCCGCTTCCGTCAGCGTACCGCGGGTTGCACTAATTTCCTCGGGGGACAAATCGCAAACGAACGCTTTGCCGTCCATAATCAGTTTTTCCGCGTATTCGTAGATAATAGGGAAGAAATCGGATGCGTATACTTCGTTCGCCCAGTGATAACCCACCCATTCGATATCCTTGCGAATTGCGTCAACGAATTCTGTCTTTTCCTTGGGCGGGTTGGTATCGTCGAAAAAGAGATTGCATTTGCCCTCGTATTTTTTCGCCGTACCGAAGTTGACGAGCATGCTCTTGATATGCCCGATATGCAAATAGCCGTTCGGTTCAGGGGGAAAACGGGTTTGCACCGCGTTGATTTTCCCGTTTTCGATATCGTCGTTGATAATTTGTTCAATAAAGTTTGTTGCTTCGATAGGTTTCATAATCGTACCTTATTCAATAATTTTTTAAGACAATCCAACAATCGTGCCATCGGACAAAAGGTCAATCTTTTCCGCCGCAGGGTGTGCGCCAAGCCCGGGCATCAACATAATTTTACCTGCAATCGCTACGATAAAGCCCGCACCACCTTTCAAAACAATGTCGCGCACCGTTATTCTAAACCCGCTAGGTCTGCCCAAAAGCTCGGCATTGTCCGACAGCGAATACTGCGTTTTTGCGATAATGACGGGCAGATTGCCACATCCCTTTTCTTCGATTGTCTTAATCTTCGCCAATGCCTCTTCCGAAAAATCCACGCCGTCTGCGCCGTAAATTTTCTTGGCGATATTTTCAATCTTTTCGCATACGCCCTCGTCCAAAGCGTACGGATATTCCATTTTCGAGGGAATTTCACAAGCCTTTACGACCTCTTCCGCAAGTTCCTTACCGCCTTCGCCGCCTTTCAAGAACACGTCGGTAAACACCGCTACCGAGCCCGCTTTCTTGACTTCTTCGATAACGAAATCCGTTTCTGCCTGCGTATCGGTGAAAAATCTGTTCATCGCAACGACGAGGGGTTTTTTGTATACGTTTTTGATGTTTTCAATATGCTTTAACAGATTGGGCATGCCCTTAGAAAGCGCGTCTAAATTTTCCTGCGCAAGCGTCGCCTTGTCTGCGCCGCCGTGTAATTTCAGTGCCTTAACCGTTGCTACGATAACCACGCAGTTGGGTTCAATTCCCGCGGCACGGCACTTGGTATCCAAAAATTTTTCCGCGCCAAGGTCTGCGCCAAAGCCTGCCTCGGTAACTGCGTATTCTGCAAGGCTCATTGCCGCGTAGGTTGCCTGTACGCTGTTACAGCCGTGTGCAATATTCGCAAACGGCCCGCCGTGAATAATGGCAGGCGTATGTTCCAAGGTCTGCACGAGATTGGGTTTCATTGCCTCTTTCAAGAGCACCGCCATCGAGCCCACCGCACCAGGAATATCTTTAGCGCGCACGTAATCGCCCTCCGTGTTCAAGCCGACGATAATATTGCCCAGGCGTTTTTTCAAATCGTCAATATCGGTTGCAAGACACAAAACCGCCATAATCTCGCTTGCAGCGGTAATATCAAAATGGTCCTCGCGCTCGACGCCGCGCCCCTTGCCGCCGATTTGGATATTGATAAGCTGACGCTCGT
>JBGVQH010000007.1:0-2315 GCA_045127475.1 Candidatus Scatosoma sp. | reverse complement strand
AAGAAATTGGGCTTCTTTGCTACGGGTTTGTTTTTCTGTTTTTTCTCGGCAGATTTTTCTTCGGAAACTTCAACCGAGAGATTCTTTTCATCAGCCATTGCAATAATCCTCCGATTACTTAGTTTCTTTGTGCAAAGTGTGTTTGCGGCAGAATTTGCAATACTTGTTGAGCTCAAGTCTGTCAGGATCGTTTCTTTTGTTTTTTGTTGTGTCGTAGTTTCTCTGTTTGCATTCTGTGCAAGCGAGAGTAACTTTGATTCTTACATCACTAGCCATTTTTTCGGCACCTCCTGTAAATATTTGAAGCTTTTTTGCATAAAAAAACTTCTGTTTGAACGTAAAAACAGAAGCTTATGTAACTTTTTTGCACCACGAAAAGACGCGAAATTCCGCGTTGCCCGTAGATTGTAAAAAGTGGTTCGGCCCTGTTTTTGTACCCCCCTCAACACGGATAATCAAAAACAACCCTTATAAAGGGTATCCGCAGAGGTAGTTATATCATAACACAATTTGGTGAATGTGTCAAGAGCAAAACCAATATTTTTGTAAATATTTTTTTCTTTTTTGGAACTATGCGCCGCAATGTATGTATTACGGCGCATAAAAATTCATGTCTGAGAGCTTATTTTTTGAAAGAAAACGAGAAAATTTTATCAAAATTCCTGTTTGAGACAAAATCCATTGTTTTATCCGTAAGGTTGTAGACGATAGACCAACGGGTTTTGTTGTTGGAGCCTGCTTTGAGAGCAAGGAATGCGTTTTCCGAGGTAAGTTCAAATTCGCTTTTTTCAACGGAATTTACTATGGCGTTCATGCGGTTGTGCGAATCTGCGGGAGAAGGGTCTTTATAGTATGAGATACCTTCTTCCGTAACGTAGGTGTTGGCGCAAACCTGTATATTGCCCGTTTTATAGAGAACGGTAAGCTCGTTATTTACAAATTCTATAACTGCGCTCTTGCCGCTTGCATCACCTATCATATAATGATACGCAAAGCCATCGGTATGGACGTTGCATTTTTCAAATATGGCAACGGCTTCTTCTACGTTCCTTGCGTTGTCGAGAATGTTGCGTATTATGGTGGTAGACGTCATATCCGTGCCGCTTCTCGTTTCGTGTATTTCCGGAAAGTTGAGCTGAAGCACGCATATTGCCAGACCCTCGGAATTTATGCCGTCAAGCGGAATGTACGGAGCGAGCAAAAGCGGGGAAGTTCCGTCCTTCGGTGATTCGGGAGTGCCTACACCGAGAAAACGCAAATTTACTGTAGAGTATGACTCGTATCCGTTTTCGGGCTTGGTGTGCACGATAAGATACGAACCGCTGTTATCGCTGTCCATATCGAAATTCCTGCCGAATATTACGTCTCCGTCTTTACCCTGTGCGCTGAACGAGGAGCACCCGTATCCGAGGGATGAGAGATCAAGTTTTATCTGCGGGAACGCTTTGTAAGCGTATTCCACAAGCTCTGCGGTACTTGCCGCTCCGCCGGAAGAAACAAATTCTTCAAATTTATAATCTTCAGTATAATCAAGATAGTAGAGCTTGCGAACTCCGGAGCCGTCAAGCAACTGAAACGGTTCGGCACCGGGTGTTATATTTACGCTTGTTTGAGTCGTTTGAAGTGCTGTGGAAGACGCGGAGGTCGTGGAAGCAGATGTTGCCGCGGTGTTGCGTGTATCGGAGGTCGGAGCCGCGCCCATGTTTCCGCACGAGGCGAGGGTAAACATTGAAAAGGAAAGTAAAAGTGATAAAAGCCGTTTATTCATTGTAGTAAAACCTTTTGGAAATATGTGTTGGATTTTTGCGTCAATCGTGTCTGTGCGGGTGGGGATGGTCCACGGGCAGAAGGCGAGCCTTGTTTCGGCAATGGGGGCAACGCACGAGCACGGATTTATGCCCGAAGCTGTATGCTGCGCCGAATGCATCGCGCTTGCGGGGAAAAAACTTTTTTTCGCATTTGGGGCATAGATATTCTTTTTCTGCGGCGTGCTTTGCCGCTATGAGCGTGGCTATGGCGAGGGATAATAAAAATAATCCCAATATTATCATAATTGCTATTTCGAGCGGACCCATTATTTGCCTCCTTAAAAATTAAAATGTACTGTATGAATGTATTACGGCTGTTCCCATATGCCGTCGCGTTCAAGCTTTTCCCAGTTTGCACGAAGGGGGGCAGATTTTTTTCCCTTTGCGCCCGTTTTGGTAAGATATCCTTCTTCGATCATTCTTTCTACGGCGATGGAAACCGGTTTGATTTTTACATTATTTTTCTTTGCCGTGGCTCCTGCTATGTTTTTAGCGGTGGCGTTTTCG
>JBGVQH010000006.1:0-7204 GCA_045127475.1 Candidatus Scatosoma sp. | reverse complement strand
GTTTATTCTAGGATTACGTTAGAATATATCAGCCAACAGACGTATTATAGCAAGGCTTACTTAAATAATATTTTTAATAAGCATCTGGGCACGTCGATTATGCACTACTACAATGCTTTAAAAATTAAGGAAGCAAAAAGGCTGTTACGTGACGAGCAATCCTCCGCATCTATCGCACTTCAATTAGGTTTTGAAAGTCCCACCTATTTCACGAAAGTATTTAAAAAACATACAGGAATGACCCCTTCCGCCTATAAAAAACAAATCCTTAAATAGACTTTAGATTAATAGCCTACCACCACGCAAAAACGCACCCCAAAGGGGTGCGCTTGCATGGTGCGGACGAAGGGACTTGAACCCATACGGAGTTACCCACAGGAACCTGAAACCTGCGCGTCTGCCAATTTCGCCACGTCCGCGTTTTCTTTGGAAAACCACTTAGATAAGCGGTATTTCCTTCTTTTGTATTGCTCCGTTCACTTGCTCTATCCACCAAGCTTTTCCGCCACTCGATACGCTCCCAACGATTTCGCCGTCCTCGATAACCAGCGCGGCGTCGTCTTCGATCCCGTAAGCACAGCCCAAATTATAACACACTATTTTATCAAAGTCAAGCATTCTAGCGCCGTAATGGGGAGAAATTTTGCCCTTTATCCAATTTAATCCTTGGAACATGGCGTTTTTATCCCCTTCCCCAAGCGCCGCCGCCGAATCGGTATAAATATCCGAAAACCAACAAATCGCGCCCGCCGAAAGCCCCGCGATAATCACGCCCCGCTCGTATGCGTCTTGTATCAACGGCAACAAGCCCGACTGTTTCCAATGCTCTATCATAAACACGGTATCGCCGCCGCCCACGTAAATCATATCCGCTTTTTCAAACTTCGCGCGCATCTTTTCCATGTCCGGTTCTTTGAACACCGTCAAAGCAACGTCCGTCTTGATATTAAACGTCCCCGTATACACCTTATGGAAAGTGTTATAATAGGGCATATAATCATGGCTGGCTGTGGGAATAAACAGAGCGTTGGCTCTATTCTCCCCCGCATGCGCCTTTGCAAGCGACGCAATATATTCGTCGATTTTCATCGTCGTTCTTTCGCGGAGCTCCCCACCGCCGATTGCTATGATTTTTTTCATAACCGTTCTTCCTTTTATGCCTCTATCATCTTTTCCAGCTTTGCAATCGTAGCATCCAGTCGCGCAATCGCCGCCTGTATACTCGTCTCGTATTCTTCCGTCGAAAGATAACCTTGTTCCGATTCCGTCGCCAGCGAAGTCGCCAAGCTGTCCAATCCGTTCGCTATCCCGTCAAAAAGAATATCCCGTTTGTTCTCTGCGATTTGGAACGCAAGCCACACCGCATCTGCCACCAAAGCACCCAATCTATACAATCTCGGCGCGCCGAGCAATCTCTTTGCTTTTTCGTGCTGCTGTAAGGATTTTTCGGCAAATTTTTTCGCCTTGACACACGCCTTTTTTACCGATGCGGGACGCATCTGACGCTTGGTGCGCCGTTTCATACAGCCCATCAGGATAAGCGCCGCCAAAATGATTGCCGCGCACACACCGTATGCCAGCACCAGCTTTGCCGCCTCTGCCGAAAGCCCTAATAACATTCCGCCTATCACGCCTGCACCTCCCCGTCCGCTTTGCGAACGCGTACTTCCAACTGGTCGTAAGGAATCTCGATTCCATTCTCGGCAAAGAGTTTCAAAAAGCCCTCTAACAGATCAAAACGCACATTCCAAAAATCCCCCACGTCCGTCCATACGCGGAGCGTAAAATCCAAAGAGCTCGCCGCGTATTCCGTCAAACGGAAGAAAGGCGCGGGGTCTTTTTTGATGCGTTCGTCCTTGGCAACGTACTCGTTGACAATCTTCTTCACCTTGTCTACGTCCGAATCGTAGGACACCGAAAGCACAAGGTCCAAACGGCGCACGGGCATTTTGCTGTAATTGATAATCGTCGAGCCAAACACCGTGTTATTCGGGATTACCACCGTCAAATTGTCGGTCGTTACCAGCTTTACGCTGAACAGCTTAATCTCTTTTACCGTGCCGCTCGTACCACCGATATCCACAAAATCCCCCGCCTTAAAGGGCTTTGTGAAAATGAGTAAAATCCCGTTTGCCAAGCTGGCAAGGGTATTTTGTAAACCGAGTGCAACGGCAAGCATCACCGACGAGAACGCCGCGATAATCCCTGCCGTGGAAAAGCCGAGCGACGCAATGAGAATCACAAGCAAAACCAAATACGCCACCAACGCCACAATCGACGTGATAAACGACGCCGCTGAATTGTCTATTTTACGGCTCTTCGTCGAGTTCTTTTTTACCAGTTTTTTAACGACGGAAATCACGAGCAAGCCGAGCACGAACACGACGAGCGACTTCGCAATCACCAACCCGTAACCGCCGAGAAAGCCCTTTATTCCCGACTTTGTCTGTCGCCAAAGTTCACCAAAAGAGCCTGCCAATAAATGCGTATACATGGATACTTTCCCCTGCTATTATTTACAATACTTTTCTTCGATTGCCTTGATTTTTGCCAAGCGGCGGTCGTGGCGTTCGCCACCCTCGTACTCCGTGTTCAAGAACACGTCTACCAGCTCTTGCATCATGCCCTCGCCCACTACTTTTTCGCCCAGCGCCATCATATTTGCGTCGTTGTGCAGACGGGTGAACTTTGCACAATACCAGTCGTGACAATGCGCACAACGTACCCCAGGAATTTTGTTCGCAACGATGGAAACGCCGATACCCGACGAGCATACCACAATCCCGCGGTCGCTTTCGCCGCTTGCCACCGATTCCGCTGCCGCCGCCGCAAAATCGGGATAATCGCACGAATCTTTCGTGTACGTACCAAAGTCCTTTACCTCGTGCCCGTTCTTTTCAAGATAGGCAATCATGGCGTTTTTGAGCGTAAGACCGCCATGGTCGCAAGCTACTGCAATTTTCATAATCTCTTCTCCTTAAAAAAATGATAATTGTTTATTTTTTTCGTCCGTTGCGGGCGTTTCGTCCGCTTTTTCGGGCGTTTTTTTCTTTGTTTTTGCCGCAGAGTTCCGCTGCGCTGTCTTTGCCGTTTTCGGCTTTTCTACAGCCTTGCGTTTTTCTTCCCAAGCGTTGCCTTTTAAGTTAAGCTTTTCCGTCAAATTCGACATACCCGCCGCCAGCAATCCGAATACGTAGCGGTAGCAATCGAGATCCTTGCCGTACGGATCTAAAATTTCATATCCCGTAATCTCCGCAAAGGAATACACGTTGTTTTCCGCCTCGTCCATGCTTTTGCCCGCTTTTTTTAAGGCATTCCAGCGCATGTCCATCAAATATTCGCGCTGACGTTCGGTCATGCAAACCACGGCAAACGCGTCCAAAAGTAATTTTTCCGTAAGCTTCGTGGCTGAAAATTCCGCGTACGGAATACCGTTTTCCGCTAATACCTGCGCCGATTTGGGATTGATACCGTCCCCTTTCTTTGCCGCCGTGCCCGCCGAGCGTACGTCAAAGCCCTTTAATTTTTGCTCTTTCAAACGCTGCGTGAGCAGTAATTGCGCCATCGGAGAACGACAAGTATTACCCGTGCAAACGAATACGATTTTTTTCTTTTTTCGCGTTGCCATCTTGCTGTCCCCCTTTGTTTTTTCTTTAATGCTGTATATCCACGGAGTTACACGCCTTGCGCAGTCGGTTCAAAACTCCGACCATAATGCCGTCTTTTTTCGTCGGTTCAATCGCAATCAACAGGTCGCAAACCTTTTCCGCCTCCCGCAAAAGTCCGTATAAACGCGCCGCCATTTCTTCTTGGGTTTTACCAAGGTTGAGCACCGCCACGCTCGCATTTGCAAACGCGCACACCGCCTCGTCCTCGCAAAGTACCGCCACACGAGTCGCGTTCACGCCCTTGCATGCAGCCAAAGCGTCCTGTACGTTGTCGTATAAAAGCGTTTTACAGCGCGGAGAATAATGCTTGTACAAAACCCCGGGGCTTTTCACCTTTTCCCCTGCCGTAAACTTGGGCGTATATTCGCCGCAATCGCCAACGACCGCCGCAATCATTTCCGCCGTAATCAGCCCAGGGCGTAAAATCACGGGAATATCTCCCGTTACGTCGCACACCGTACTTTCAATCCCACCCTCGCAAACGCCGCCGTCTAATATCAAGGGTATCTTTCCGTTAAAATCCTCGTATACGTGCTGCGCCGACGTAGGCGAAACGTGTTTGGACAGGTTTGCGCTGGGCGCAACGATAGGAATATCCACTGCTCTTAAAAACGCCTGCGCGCCTTTGTGTGAGGGGACGCGCACCGCCAAAGTATTCAGTCCGCAGGATACGTATCCGCTCACTTTGCCCGTGGACGGATATACGAGGGTCAATGGACCGGGCAAAAACGCCTCTCGCAATTTCTTTGCACACGGCGGGTCGTAATCGATAATTTTCGACAAATCGTAATCGGTATGCACGTGCGCAATCAACGGATTGTCCGCAGGTCTACCTTTTACGGCAAAAATGCGTTGCACCGCGCTATCGTCAAAGGCGTTGCCCCCCAAGCCGTACACCGTCTCCGTAGGCATCGCCACCACTTCGCCGTCGAATATTAAATTTTTCGCCTCTTCTAAGCTTTCGGGCGTAATGGTTTTGATTTTCGTTTCCATACTAATTATTATTCAAAGGGCAACTCATCATCAACAGTTTTCAATTCGCTCTTTTTGGGAGCGGGCGGTTCGGGATAACCGTAATCGTCGTCGGGCGCCTCGTATTCCACGTCGTCGTCATATTGCGCGGGTTGCGTACCGTACTGCGGCGGCTCGTCCTCGCGGTTTTGATCGTCCACGTCCACAAACTTCGTGTATTCGCCGATAAATTTCAAGGCTACTCTGCCCTGCTCACCAGCACGGTGCTTTGCCAAAATCAATTCCGCCGCACCTTTGACGACTTTTCCGCTCTCCAATTCTTCTGGACTCGCGAACATTTCGGGACGGGAAATAAACATAACGATATCCGCGTCTTGCTCGATTGCACCCGATTCACGAAGGTCAGAAAGCTGGGGTTCGTTGGAGGTGATACGTCTAAGCTGAGAGAGCGCAATAACGGGCACACCCAACTCTTTTGCCATAATCTTCAAATCACGGGTAATGGACGCAACCTCTTGTTGTCTGTTTTCCGACCCCGCCATCTTGGAATCCCCGCTAGACATCAGCTGGATATAGTCAATCATAATCAGGTCTACACCGCCCTTTGCAGTCTTTAAGCGGCGACATTTGGACTGAATTTCCGCAGGGGTAACTCGAGAGGAATCGTCAATGAAAATGTTGCTCTTTTTCAGGCGGTCTGCCGCTAGCATCAGTTTTTTCCATTCCTTTTGGGACAAATTACCCGACAGCGCGTTTTTCATGCTCACGTTCGCATACGAGCATATCAATCTTTGCACAATTTCGCTGCGGGGCATTTCCAACGAGAACACGGCGCAGGTCTTGCCTGCGTTGATTGCCGCATGCTCGACAATGTTCATAGCAAGCGAAGTTTTACCCATACCAGGACGGGCAGCCAAGACGATAAGTGCACCCGATTGCAAGCCGTTCGTGATTTTATCAAAACGCTTGTAACCCGTAGGTATCCCCTTAAAGGTATCGGGATTGGATTGCAACTGCTCGAATTTTTGCAACACTTCGCCGACGATATCCCCGTCGTCCATGCCCATCAACGCAGAACGTTCGGTCTGTTTGGAAATATCATATATGCATTTTTCGGCGTACGCCAGCGACGTTTTATCGTCCGTACCCTTCATAGACGTTTCGATAATCTTTCTAGACGCGCGAATGAGTTTTCTGTTCACGCTGTCGCGTGCAACGATTTCTTGATAGGATTTGTAATTCGCCGCCGAGGGGGTAATTTGCGTCAGCTCGGTAATATACGCGATACCGCCTGCCTTTTCAATGCTCCCCTCTTTTTCCAGCTCGTCCGTTACGGTAACGAGGTCAACGGGCTTTCTATCGTTATACACCCGTTTCATTGCACGCAAAATATATTTGTGGCTTTCCTGATAAAAATCTTCTTCCGTCAGGCTATCCACAATATCCGCCGCAATTTCGTTGTCGATTAAAAGACAGCCGAGCAGCGCCATTTCCGCATCGCGGTTATAGGGCATCGTGTTGTTTTCGTTTGCCATAATTTTCTTCCTTTGAACAGGGGACGTCCCCCTGTCCTTTGTTTATTTTCAGAGTAATGATTTAAATTCTTCCAAGGTCGCCTTAAATTCGTCCATCGCCGCTTGGAAAGGCGCATTCGTCGTCAAATCCACGCCCGCTTTTTTCAAAATAGAAACGGGGTCGTTTGAGCCGCCCGCGGATAAAAATTCGAAATAATCGCGCACAGCAGGTTCGCCCTCGGTCAAAATCCGTTTTACAATCGACACCGCCGAGATAATCCCCGTTGCGTATTTATACACGTAGAACGAGCTGTAAAAATGGGGTATCCGCGCCCATTCATAGCGGATTTGCTCGTCATGAATAATGCCCTCGCCGTAATATTGCTTGTTCAAGCCGTAATACAGCTCACTGAGGTTTTCTTTTGTAAGCGCCTCGCCCTCTTCTGCTTTCGCGTGTGCAAGCTGTTCAAATTCTGCAAACTGCGTTTGGCGGAACAAGGTCGCGCGGAAAGTATCCATATAATAATTGAGCAAAAATTTCTTCAAATTCTTGTCCGTAGTATTTTTATACAGGTGTTTGAGCAAAAGCACTTCGTTTACCGTGCTGGCGATTTCCGCAAGGAAAATGGTATAGCCTGCCTTTGCATACGGCTGCGCCGCCGAGGATTTGTAGGTGTGGAGGGCGTGCCCCATTTCGTGCGCCACCGTAAAAATATCGTTGGTCGTTTCTTGATAATTGAGTAAAACGTACGGGTGGCAATCGTAAATGCCTGCCGAATACGCACCGCAACGCTTGCCCTCGTTTTCGCAAACGTCAATCCAGCCCCCGTTTTTACCCTTGCGCAAGAGGTCTTGATAGTCCTTGCCAAGGGGGGCAAGTCCCTCAATTACCAGCTCGTACGCATTATCGAACGGCAATTTGATTTCGGCGTTATCCACAAGAGGAACGAACACGTCGTAGGCATGCTGTTCTGCCATGCCCAACACTTGCTTGCGCAAGGCAATATATTCGTGCAAGACAGGCAAGCCCTCGTGCACCGCCTCAATCAG
>JBGVQH010000005.1:0-3984 GCA_045127475.1 Candidatus Scatosoma sp. | reverse complement strand
TGAAAGACAAATCGTCAATAAAAATAATAAATTTTAAGGGATTGCCGCTGACCTTTGCCATGACGTCGGGCAAATAACGGAGCTGGTCTTTGCGAAGTTCAATTAAGCGCACGCCCTCGCTGAAAAAGGCATTTGCCACCGCTTTGACCGTAGACGATTTCCCCGTACCAGCATCCCCGCAAAGGAGCACGTTTGCCGCAGGTCTGCCCGCGATAAACGCACGCGTATTTTCCACAACCTTAGCCCGTTCGTTTTCATACCCGATAAACTGTGCCATGCTCGTCTTATCCGCACTAACAATCGGTTCTATTTCCTTATTGTCCGAAAGACGGAACATACAACGGGAAGAAAAAATACCATAGCCGTATTTGTGTAAATTTTTCAATCTTTCGTCGTAGACCCTACCCATGTCTGCGTTCACGGAGGTAAAGTCGGGCAAATCGCCCTTACTTTCGTTCATATCCACCGCAAAATCCTTGCGGGAAAGTCCGCCGAAAAGGGCAAACGCCGACAATTCTTTTCTTGCCGCCGTTTCGATATTTTTATCGGGAATTTTGTCCGCCGCTACGCATTTTACGTACACGTTTTCGTCTTCGGATACCAGCCGCATAACGCTGTCCGTCAGCGAGCCGCCGTCCTCGTACACAAGCTCCGTAAACGCCGCGTACGCCTTGCGTTTTTCGTTGGGAGTCTCTGCCAAGCAATACCGTTCAAACGCCTTAAACAAGGGCTTTTCGGTTACCTTGCGAAAGACCGTGCAAAGACAAAGCTTTGCATAAATCGCCTGTAAATTCTTCTTTGCCATAGTTTTTCCTTACAATCAAAGATTTTCGATAATTTTATCCGTCATTTCCGTCGTCGTAAGCGCGGGCGCACCGTGTGCCAAATCTGCCGTACGGTAACCCGCAGCAAGTACCTTGTCCACCGCATTGACGATATCTTCGCTTGCCTGCGTTTCGTCAAACGCGTACAACAACATCATTGCAGCCGACAAAACGGTTGCAATCGGGTTTGCCTTGTTTTGCCCTGCGATATCGGGGGCAGAGCCGTGAATTGGTTCGTACAAGCCGCGCTTTCCCTCGTTTAAGGACGCGGACGGCAACATGCCGATAGAGCCCGTAATTTGAGATGCTTCGTCCGATAAAATATCCCCGAACATATTGCTGGTTACGATTACGTCGAACTGCGACGGGTTACGCACAAGCTGCATCGCTGCGTTGTCGACGAGCATATCCGCCACCTCTACGTCGGGATATTCCGCCGCGATTTCGTGCACGATTTTACGCCAAAGTCTAGACGTTTCCAAAACGTTCGCCTTGTCGATACTCGTCAGCTTTTTGCGGCGTTTTCTTGCCGTTTCAAAGGCTACGCGCACGATACGTTCGATTTCCATGCGGCTGTACGCCTCGGTGTCGTACGCCTCTTCGCCGTATTTTCCCTCGCGATAACCGCGTTCGCCGAAATAAATACCGCCCGTCAACTCACGGACAATCATAATATCAAAGCCGTTTGCGACGATATCTTCACGCAAGGGACATTCCCCTTTGAGTGCGGGGTACAATTTGGCAGGGCGCAGGTTAGTAAACAAGCCCATCGCCGCGCGAATGCCAAGCAACGCCTTTTCGGGGCGAACGTTCCCGGGGAGGGTATCCCATTTCGGACCGCCCACCGCGCCGAGCAATACGCTGTCCGAGGCTAAACATCCTGCCACCGTTTCGTCGGGCAGAGGTTTGCCGCACGCGTCGATTGCCGCACCGCCGATTAAATAGGGCGTAAAGGTAAAAGCTATATTTCTCTTTTTACCCACCGCCTCTAAAACACGCACTGCGCTTTCCACGATTTCAGGACCGATACCGTCCCCTTTTAATAAGCCGATTTTATAATTTTTCATACTTCTCACCTGTCGTTTGCTCTGTCGCAAACCTAATATTTAGCGGATAACGCCCTTTTGAATGGAGGATACCAAACCGCCGTTTTCGATAATGTTTTGAATAAACGCGGGGAAAGGCTGCGTTTTAAAGCTCTTGCCCGTCGTACGGTTGTAGATAACGCCGTTATCCAAATCTGCCTCTACCTTGTCCCCGTCGGCAATGCCGTCCACCGCCTCGGGACATTCCACGATTGCAAGCCCGATATTGATAGAGTTACGATAGAAAATGCGGGCAAAACTGCGCGCAATCACAAGCGAAATACCGCTTTCCTTGATAGCAATCGGTGCGTGTTCACGGGAAGACCCACAACCAAAATTATAGCCTGCCACCATAATATCGCCCTCTTGGACTTTGTTGATAAACTCTTTGTCGATATCTTCCATACAATGGGACGCAAGCTCTTTTTTATCAATGGTGTTGAGATAACGGGCAGGAATAATTACGTCCGTATCCACGTTATCGCCGTATTTAATCGATTTTCCGTTAAAAATCATTTGAGCACCTCCTCGGGCGACGCAATTTTCCCTGCAATCGCACTCGCCGCCGCCACTGCAGGCGACGCAAGATATACTTCGCTCTCCACGTGCCCCATACGCCCGACAAAGTTCCGATTTGTCGTCGCAACGGCACGTTCGCCTGCCGCCAAAATACCCATATAGCCGCCAAGACAAGGGCCGCAGGTGGGGGTAGATACCACGCAACCCGCCTCGATAAAGATTTTTACCAAGCCGTTTTCAACCGCTTGCATGTATACGTCCTGCGTAGCAGGAATGATAATCGCGCGGACGCGTTTTGCAATCTTTCTGCCCTTTAAGATTTCCGCCGCCTCGGCAATATCTTTATATTGACCGTTGGTGCAAGAACCGATAACGACTTGGTCGATAGCGATATCGCCGATTTCGTCAAAGGTCTTGGTGTTTTCGGGCAAATGGGGGAACGCCACCGTCGGTTTAATCGTGGACAAATCGATTTCGTACGTTTCGTCATACACCGCGTCTTCGTCCGCTTTGTATGCCACAAATTCACGGTCAGAGCGGGCTTTTACGTATGCAATCGTCTGTTCGTCCACCTCGAAAATACCGTTCTTTGCGCCCGCCTCAATCGCCATGTTGGAAATGGTCAATCTGTCGTATACGGTCAGCGATTGCACGCCCTCGCCCACGAATTCCATAGACTTGTACAGCGCACCGTCCACGCCGATTTTGCCGATAATGTGCAAAATGACGTCCTTGCCCGACACGTATTTGTTCAGCTTGCCTTTCAAAACGAATTTGATAGCGGAGGGCACCTTGAACCAAGCCTTACCCGTCGCCATACCGCACGCCATATCCGTCGAGCCTACGCCCGTCGAAAACGCGCCGAGCGCACCGTACGTGCAGGTATGCGAATCCGCACCGATAACCACGTCCCCGGGCACGACCAACCCCTTTTCGGGGAGCAAAGCGTGTTCGATACCCATACGCCCTACGTCGTAGAAATGGGTAACCTCGTATTTATCACAAAAATCGCGGCACATTTTACACTGCGTTGCCGCCTTAATGTCTTTGTTGGGGGCGAAATGGTCCATGACCATTGTTACTTTGTCTTTATCGTATACAGAGGTTGCGCCGATATTGTTAAACTCACGGATTGCCACGGGCGACGTGATATCGTTGCCCAGCACTCTGTCGAGGTTGACCAAAATCAGCTGACCTGCCTCCACTTTATCCAGCCCTGCGTGCGCCGCAAGGATTTTTTGCGTCATTGTCATTGACATTGTTTTATTGCTCCTGTATTATTTGGAATAAATTGCGCTTATAGCGCATGAATCGACTTCGTCATGAATTGAAAACCTATGGTTTTCATGAATTGCCGACTTCGTCAGCGTTATGGTAATATTTCCACAATGACGGCAATTCCGTCATTTCATGCGGCAACGCCGCAATTCATGTTTGTCAAAACAATTCATGCACCGCAGGTGCAATTCATTTATTGATGATTGCGCCTTTGTCTGCAGAAGATACCTGTGCTGCATAGCGTTTCAGATACCCACTTACTTCCTTTTTCTTAATCG
>JBGVQH010000004.1:0-8107 GCA_045127475.1 Candidatus Scatosoma sp. | reverse complement strand
CCTTAAATCTTACCGTTTCTCTGCATGCGACGGACGACGAAACGCGGGTGCGGACAATGCCCGTCGCCAAGGCGTATAAGATAGCGGAAATTTTAAAAGCTTGTGAGTATTATTTTAAGAAAACGGGCAGAAGATATTATTTTGAATACACCCTAATCGAGGGAGAAAACTGCGACGAAACACACGCAAAAGCCTTGATTTCCTTATTAAAAGGCAAACCCTGCCACGTCAATTTAATACGCTTGAACGAAGTGAAAGAACGGGATTTAAAGGCGCTTGGCGACAAGGACGCATACCGTTTTTTGGGTATGCTAGAAAAGGGCGGATTATCCGCAACTTTGCGTCGCCAAATCGGCGTGGATATCGGGGGAGCGTGCGGGCAGCTCCGCGCAAGCTATTTGGAAAATACGGACGAGAAAAAGGAGTAACGAGGTATGAAAAACGTAAAAATTGCGCCGTCGATTTTGTCGGCAAACTTTGCAAAAATGGGCGAGGAAGTGCAATCCTTAGAAAAGTGCGGTGCGGACGTTGTGCATTGCGACGTAATGGATGGTGTATTCGTCAACAATATTACGTTTGGGATTAAGATGGTGGAGGATTTGCGCAAGATTACAAGCTTGCCTTTGGATTGCCATTTGATGATTGTGCACCCCGAAAAGTACGTAGAACGCTTTGCCAAGGCGGGCGCGGATATTATCACCGTGCACTGGGAGGCATGCCAAGATAATTTAAAAGAGGTGTTGGCTCTTATCAAATCGACGGGCGTAAAATGCGGTGCGGTTATCAACCCCGATACGCCTGTGGATAAAATACGCGACGTGATTTTGGATTGCGATATGGTGCTGGTAATGAGTGTTTTTCCTGGTTTTGGCGGACAGAAATTTATTCCCTCAGCGCTCGATAAATTGCGGGAAATTCGTGCGATTATCGACGAGAGCGGCAAGGATATTGATTTGGAAATTGACGGCGGTGTAACGGCGGAAAACGTAGAAGAGATTAAGGCGGCAGGTGCAAACGTAATTGTCGCGGGAAGTGCCGTTTTTAAGGCAGCCGACCGCGCAAAAATGATTGCAGATTTGAAAAAGTAAAAAAAGACGGGGCTTGCGTGGTTTGCAAAGTCCCGATTTATTTGTATTTAAGAAAACCGGATAAAGCAAAAAGCCGACTGCATCATAGCAGTCGGCTTTTAAGCACGATTAAAGTTAGGCGGAATTATTCAGCGTCCGCTTTTTTAAGGGTTCTGATACATCTTGCGCAAACGTAGCCGTTCATTTCCTTACCGTCTTCTACGTAAGAAATCTTTTGAACGTTTACCTTGAACGTTCTTCTCGTCTTACGGTTAGAGTGGCTTACGTTGTTTCCCGATGCTTGACCTTTACCGCAAATATTGCATACTCTCGACATATTAACACCTCCGTTAGGTATAAATTTTCCATGTTTTATCGCTTATTTACCGCGCAAAAAAACCTGTCTTGCGAAACAAGCATAACTAATATAGCATTTTTATTTGGAAAAAGCAATCAAAAATGAGGCGCAAAACGAAAAAAAACTAAAAAATTGAAAAATCTTAAAAAAGTGCTTGCAAAATACGGGTAAATAGTGTAAAATAAAAAGGAACTTGGAGAGAGGGCTATATGTCACTTGTAACAAACAACGCTTATGGTAAAATATCTACGTCCGCCCTTGCTATCAGCAAGGTGGCTTCGCGCACGGCTATGGAATCTTACGGGATTGTTGAAATGGCTGGCAAAAAGGCGGGCGGATTTCAAGCTGTTTTCGATAAACGCAAAGGCGGTAAGGGCATAAGAGTTACGTTCTCCGCAAACCGCATTATCGTAGACGCGTACGTCGTAATTAAATACGGCGTTTCTATTACTGCAATCGCGGAATCCTTAAAGGAAGCCATTAAATACAGGGTGGAAACCTTTACGGGTATGATTGTGGACTCGGTCAACGTCAACGTAGTGGGGGTAAAACTGTAATAATTCTGCGCGAACGGGTTTTTCTCGTTTGTGTTTTGCGTGTGCACGGCACTTTTATTAGGCAAAGGACGAGCCGTGTAAAGCAACGGAACTCCTTCTATATTAATAACTGCTAAGGGCGCAGCTTTGCTTTCTTCGTTTGCGCCGTCCGTTGCGTTGCCCCGAGAATGAACTTTGCTTGGGGTGGAGAAAAATGATTATAAGGAGCATGAAAAATGCATAAAGTTATAAACAGTACCGAATTTCGGAAAATGATATTAGTCGGTGCGAAACAGTTGGAACTCAACCGCGCAAAGGTAGACGCGCTCAACGTATTCCCCGTTCCCGACGGCGATACCGGTACGAATATGTCTTTGACGATGCAATCGTGCGTGAAAGAATTGACGGCTTGTCAATCGAGCGCATTCCCCGAGGTGTGCGACAGCATTTCCAAAGGCGCTTTGAAGGGCGCAAGAGGGAACTCGGGCGTTATTTTGTCCCAGATTTTGAAAGGGATTTGTTCGGTGATCCGCAAGGAAGAAAAAGAGGTGGACACCAAGACCTTTGCAAAGGCTTTGGAAGCAGGCACTAAGGTCGCTTACGGTGCAGTTTCCGTACCCAAGGAAGGTACGATTTTGACCGTTATCCGTATGATGAGCGAATACGCGGTTAAAACGGCGTCGAAGAAAAAGACCTTTGAAGAGTTTTTTGAAGACGTGATCAAGGAAGGGGACAGAGCTTTGGCGCTCACCCCCGAATTGTTGCCCGTTTTGAAAAAGGCGGGCGTAGTGGACTCGGGCGGTGTTGGCTTAATGGTCATTATCAAGGGTTTCCTTGCCGCGCTCACGGGCGAAGAGGTTGCGGAAAGCAACTATTCCGAGGCGGACGAGGCGTCCGAATCGGATTTCGGGGACAATTCCGCGGTGCTGTCGATGGATATTGGGGATATTCAGTACGCATACTGTACCGAATTTTTCATTATCAATCTGAAAAAGAGTACGACCCTTTCTATGATTGACCGCCTGCGCGAAAAACTGTTGGCTATCGGCGACAGCGTAATCTGTATCGGCGATTTGGAGCTTGTAAAAGTACACGTGCATACCAACCAACCGGGCAAGGCGTTGACCTATGCGTTGGAGCTTGGTGAGTTAGAGCGTCCGAAAATCGAAAATATGTTAGAGCAGAACCGCCAAATGAAAGCCAAATTAGAGGCGGAAAAGAAAGAAATGGGTATGCTTGCAATCTGTACGGGCGCAGGACTTTCGGAGATTTTCAAGGATTTGTCCGTCGATCGTATTATCGAGGGCGGTCAGACGATGAACCCGTCCGCAAGCGATATTGCAAGTGCGGCGCAGAAAATCAATGCGGAACACGTTTTCGTATTCCCCAACAATAAAAATATTACGTTGGCGGCGGAGCAGGCAAAGAACCTTGTCGAAAACAAGACTTTGCACGTAATTCCCACCAAAAACGTGCCGCAGGGCTTTGCTGCTGCGCTCGAATTTAACCCTGAGGCGACCGCAGAAGAAAACAAGACGAACATGATCCACGCGTTGGACAACGTCAAGGTAGGACAAGTTACCTATGCCGTTCGTAATACGTCGCTCAACGGTTTCTCCATAAAGGAAGGGGACATTATCGGTTTGGACGATAAGAAGATTTTGGCGAAATCCCACTCCTTAGAAGAGACGGTGTTAAAGCTAATTGGCAGAATGAAAGAGGATTTCCATCAGGTTATCACGCTGTACTACGGCGAGGACGTGAAAGAGGAAGAGGCTGAGGTTCTTTGCGAACAGATTGCGGAAAAATATCCCGAATGCGACGTGGATTTCCATAACGGCGGGCAATCGGTTTATTACTACATTCTGTCTTTGGAATAATATACAGAATATACGCATAATTATACAAAAATGTGAACTATACGGGAGAGGCGGCGGTGTCTTTCCCGTTTTACGTATTCTAAAAAACGGATAAGCAAAAAGGAAAAATATGAAACTCTCGGCGTTGCGTGCAATCGGTGAAAAACGCGAAAAGGATTTTAATAAGCTTGGGATACGCGAGGTGGATGACCTCGTACGGTTTTATCCGCGCGCGTATTTGGATTTGACCGAGCGTGCGTCCTTAAAAAACGCCTATCATAACGATATGGTTTTGGTGGCGTGTGAGGTTACGAGAGTGATGCCCGTCAACTACGGCAACCGCAGAAAAATGGTAAAAGCCTTTTGTTCGCAGGACGGCTTTCCGTTTACTGTCATTTGGTTCAATCAGCCGTATATTGCCCAGAAATTAAAGGTGGGGGAGTATCTTTTTTACGGGCGCGTCAGCAATAAAATAGGGCAAATTTCGTTGGTCAACCCCACTTTTGAACCGCTGGATAAAAATTACCGATTAAAGGGGATAATCCCCGTGTATCCGCTGGGGGGAAAGCTGTCGCAAAAGGTGGTGCGCTCGGCGGCGAAAGAGGCGTTGCAAAAGAGTGATTTAGGAAGCGTAATTCCTTGGCAGATTTTGAAAAAGTACGACGTGCCTTCGCTTGACCGCGCGTTTTACGAAATCCACAATCCCACCTCGCACAAGGCGATTGCGGACGCGTCCGAACGTATCGCTTTAGAAGAGTATTTTACTTTAATTTCCGCATTCAAGCTGATTAAGGGGGGCAAGGAAGAAGTCCGTTTGCATAATTATACGGCAACGGCGGCGCAGGTAAAGGAGTTTTCACGGCGGTTTGGCTTTGAATTTACGGACGGACAAAAACATGCCGTCAACGACGTGTTCGAAAATTTACGCGCACCCACGCGTATGAACAGATTGTTACAAGGGGACGTGGGCAGTGGGAAAACGGCGGTGGCGCTGTGCGGTATTTTTATGGCGGTGAAGAGCGGCTTTACGGCGGCGTACCTTTCGCCCACAGAAGTCCTTGCCGAGCAAAATTATCACGTTTTACAAAAATATTTTCCCGATTACCGCGTGGGGTATTTGGCGGGCGGAATGACCGCGAAAGAAAAACGGGAGATGAAAACTGCGCTCAAGAACGGCGAAATCGATATTTTATGCGGTACGCATGCGATTTTGCAAGGGGACGTGGAAATCCCGAATTTATCCTTTATTGTGTGCGACGAACAACACCGCTTTGGGGTGGCGCAGCGAAACGCTTTGGCGGAAAAGGGCGTGGGCGTGGATATGCTGGTTATGAGTGCAACGCCGATTCCTCGTACCCTTTCCTTGATTTTTTATGGGGATTTAGACGTAACGACGATTACGGACAAGCCCAAGGCGCGTCAAGAAATTTCGACGAGTATTATTCCCGAAAGCAAATATGACGACATGCTTTCCTACGTGCAAAAGGAAACGGCGGCGGGGAAACAGGCGTATTTTGTGTGCGCGAAGATTGACGACGACGAAGAGGGGAGCGTTATCAGCGTGACGGAGCTGTTTGACGAGCTGAAAAACCGTTTGCCGACGGTACGGTTTGCGCTGTTGCACGGGCGGATGAAAGAGAAAGAAAAGACGGAGATTATGTCGGCGTTCAAACGCGGAGAATACGATTGTTTGGTATCGACGACGGTCATTGAGGTAGGGGTAGACGTGCCGAATGCGACCATGATGATTATTTACAATGCCGAACGGTTTGGCTTGTCGCAGTTGCATCAGTTGCGTGGGCGAGTAGGCAGAGGAGCGGAAAAGAGCTACTGTTTCTTCTTGATGGGGGCGGATAGCGATACCGCGCGCGAACGGTTGACTACCTTAAAAAACAACACCGACGGGTTTAAGATTGCGGAAAAGGATTTGGAAATGCGGGGCAGTGGCGATTTCTTCGGCACGCGGCAATCGGGAAAAATGCTGACGGATATAAAAAATCTCAAATATCCAACCAGTGTGATTTTTATGGCAAAGCGTTTATCTGACGAGGTGTTTGAGGGGCGGTTTGACGACGAGAAGTTGCGCGAGGCTGCGTTGAAAAAATACGAAAGCTTGAAAGACGTGGTCTTAAATTGATAAAATGGGTGAATTTTTGTAAGAAAACAAGAAAAATGGTCGTGTTTTGGTGTTTTTTGAGTGAAAAAATTATAAAAAATGACAAAAAATTTTTTATTCGCTATTGACGGCATGGAAAATTTGTAGTATAATAAAGTACGTAAGATGCTTTATGGAGGTGTAGCTATGGCAATAAAGCAAGAAACAGTAGACGTTAGCAAAATTAAACTTGGCGAAAACGGGCTTATTCCCGTTGTTGTGCAGGATTACGAGAGCGGCGAAGTTTTAATGCTCGCACAGATGAATGCAGACGCGGTAGAACAGACTTTTGCCACGGGCTATGCTCATTATTATGACGCGCAGAAAAAGGAAGTTTTCAAACAGGGCGCGGGGAAAGGGAACACGCAATCGGTAAAGGTGGCGTTTCTAACTGCGGACGGCGGTACGCTGCTTTTGAAAGTGGGGCAAAAAGGTAAAGCGGACGTGGAAAATAATGCGTTCAGCGCGTTCTCCACGCAAATCAAAGGGCAGTATAACGATATCGGCGGCGAAATGTTCGGCAGGCTGCAACGCATCGTTGCGGAAGTGAAAGCCAATCCTGAAGAGGGCGCGTATACCAGCTTTTTATTCACCCGCGGCGTAGACCGTATCGGCAAGAAAGTGGGCGAAGAGGCGGTAGAGCTTGTAATCGCGGCGAAGAACACCGAAAAGGTAGGCGTTATCAACGAGGCGGCGGATTTATTGTATCACGTAATGGTATTGTTAAATGCCAAAGACGTAAAAATTTCCGAGGTGTGCTCGGAACTTTGCAAACGGAACAGATAATAAGAAAAAGAACGGAGAGCAATCCCTGTTCTTACTATGTAAAGGAGTAAGAAAAATGAAAAAATTTTTATGTGCGGTTTTGGCGATTTGTATGCTTTGCTGTGCAGGTATGTTTGTCGGCTGTAAGGATAAGGGCGGCGATAGCAGTAGACCAGCAGGAGGCGACAACCTTATCGACCCGCCCGGAGGTTGGGACGAGAATTAAACGCTTTGCATAGAAAAAAGGCTCGTTTCATTCTATATGTGTTTTTTGGAAGAATACTTAACAAAAAATAAAAACGGATTTTCGGTTACGGAAATCCGTTTTTTGTTGTCCGAAAAGTCATAAAATACTATGACAACGCATTTTTTCCACAAAATCATTTGCAAAGTGTGGACGAATATGCTATACTGAAAAGGTAAGGTCTGGAAACGAACAAGGAGTTCTTGTAGGACATTCGACGGAAACCGACGGAAAAGTGCAAAGAAAAACAAAAGGCGACGCGCGCAAAATGGTATGCTGTTCTATGCCGCTAAAATAGCGGTAGATTGACAAAACAAGGAGCGCGTCAAATGGCAAGAAGAATCGTCGTAACGTCGGGCAAGGGCGGCGTGGGCAAAACCACGGTTGCCGTATATCTTGCCGCACAGCTTGCACAAAAGGGGCAGCGAGTCATCGTTTGCGACGCTGACTTTGGGCTGAACAACGTGGACGTAGCAACGGGGGTGGAAAACCTGATTACCTACGATTTGGTGGACGTAATCGAGGGGCGTTGCCGTGCCAAGCAAGCACTTATAAAACATCCCGATTTTCCCACTTTATACGTATTGACGAGCCGTAGCGTAACGGCGGAGCGGTACGTTTCTCCGCAGGCGGTTAAGGTGGTTTTGGACAGCCTTTCGGCACAATTTGATTTTATCTTCATGGATTGTCCTGCGGGCATGGACGAGGGATTTCACCGCGCGGTGGCGACGGCGGACGAGGCGATTATTGTAACGACGCCCTGTCTTTCGGCGCTGCGGGACGCAGACAAAGTGATTACCGCGCTCAAAAGTTATCGTTTAAACGAGCTGTTTTTGGTGGTGAACATGGTGCGCGGAGATTTGCAAGTGTCGGGGGAAACTCTTTCGCCAAAAGAGATAGAAACGTTATTGCGTGCGCAGCTTTTGGGGGTTTTACCCGAGGATAAAGGCTTGCGAAAAGGGGAATTGACCCGTTTACATACTTCCTTTAAAATGATGGCAAATTACCTGTTATCGGGACGAAAAAAGCTGTACGACCCGACGAGAAAGTACAGCGGATTTTTTGGGAATTTGCGGCGCGTATTAAAGGCGCATTTGTAAGGGAGCATGCATGAAAGAACGGG
>JBGVQH010000003.1:0-3777 GCA_045127475.1 Candidatus Scatosoma sp. | reverse complement strand
TCCTGCAAGCCTACCCGCTCCTGCACGTATTTCAGCACCCCCGTAGCGAGCTTTGCCGCCTGTAAATCCCCCTCTTCGTCCGAAAAAGCACGAACTCGCAATTCGGGTTTTTGCTTTTCCAGCTTGGCAATACGGGAATCGACGGTGGGCGCGATATGGTTAAACACTCTGCGCGACTGCCAGTAAAACCGCTTATCCTCTTCCACCAAATCCCCCGAGGGCGCGACGTCGCAATACTGATTACCGCTGAAAAAATTGATATTCAACGCCCAGCCGTTCTCCACCGTTCTGCGCTCTTCCCTGCGGCGCAAAAAATCGTCTGTAACCTCCTGCGCAATCGCCTTTTCCCTTCTCTCCTTTGCCCGAAGCTCTTCTTCGGAAAATCCTGTTTTCTTCATTCCTTTTTGCTCCTTTTTGCTTATTTTGTCCTTTTCTTTTTCACCGCCGTCTTGACCGCGACGGATTTTTTCACCACCGACCGCTTACACACGGACTTTTTCACGACAGGCTTTTCCTCAGCCACCACCTCGTCCAAGCCGCCGTCCAAGTCTCCTAACCCTTTCTTATCCTCGCTTACTTTCGACACGTCCCCCGCCTTTTGCACCTGCAAACCGCTTTCCAGCACCCGCAAAAGCCGTTCCTTTTCCCTTTGTAATTCCTCGTCCGTCCAACCTAAGTACTCTTCGCCGCCGCCACTTTCAAGTAGCATCTGCACCGCTTTCAAATCGGGCGGAACGTCCTTTTTCGTCTTTTTCCGTTTGGTGAGTTTCAACGCTCCGTCCACCTCGGCGTATTCCTCGGTAACCTCGGCAATCTGATACCCAAGCGCCACCTTCAACAACGCCTCTCCTATTTTTTCTTCCTTTTTATTTTCCATACTCTCGCTCCTTACTTACTGAAATTACATACTGAAATTCCCCCGTCTAAGCCTACGGATACGCCGCTCCTTGTCCTTCTGAATGACCGTTTTTTCCTCCACGCGCACCTTTTTCGGCTTTGTCATCAAGTAATACCGCATCTCGTCCAAGCTGTGGTCGTCCACCTTTCGAGGCAAATCGCCGCTCCCCCAGCGATACCCTTTCAGTTCGCTAATCAAATGCACGCAACCGCTAAAGATATACAAATTCGGCAACCCGTTTTGACGGTTTAGATAACTTTTCACCCGCGCAATCCCTGAAAAGAGGTCCTTTTCCACGTTGGGGTTCACCAAAATCCCTCGTTCGTAAAACAGCTCTACTACGCTTTTTACACTCCCCAAAGTCCTCTGCTTTGCCGCGCTGTCAATCAGCGCGCACAGCCTACCCTGCCCGTCCGTATGCCACCCAATCCTCTGACTAATTTCCTTAATTTTTTCCGCGTGATAATCCACGTCCCGCCCCGCCTCGTAATGCTCTGCCACCACGTACACGTTGTCGTCGTAATCCACCGCGTACCAATGCGCCGACAGCGGATTGTTCAGCCCGGGGTCAATCGAAATCATATCCTGCCACTCGGCAGGCAGAGCAAACGGTTCTATCACGTGCACCTGTTCGTCAAATTCGGGGTATACCAACCCCGCCCCCGCGCTTGCAAACTTCCCGTATCGTCGGGATTGCAAAGACGCCTCGTCCAAAGTTCCCTCTAACGCTTTAATTTCACTTTCGTCCAAATAGGGATTGTCGTGCCACTCGACAAATTCATACCAAACCTCGGGGTCGGCGTGGCGGTTGAGATAAATCTCGTTATAGACAAAGGTCAACCCTTTCAACGGCGTCATCGTCCCGAAAATATCCCCCTTTTTATCCATGACGCGCATACGGCATTCCACGTAAATATCCTCAGGCGGCTCTTCGTCAAACCACACGAAATCCAGCGAAGTCCCCTGAAACTTTTCCCGTCCCTGGTCGCAGCTTTTAAACCCGATCACCGAAGTTCCGCCTAGCTCGTTCTTCACACGGATAAAATCGATTACGCCGTGCTCAGGCGCATCCTTTCTACCGCTGAGCATCACAATATCCACGATTTGGTCCTTGCGAAGATACCGCAAAATTTTTTTCTGTGCCACGTCGCGCTGCACCTGCGTAGACAAAGACACCACCCAACCGCACACGTCCTTGCGGTTTTGCCGATAGGGGTGTATGCCGCGCGCCATATATACGCATTCTACCGCACCGCATTCCGTCTTTCCCGAACGGTTACCGCCAAACACCCAACGATTGCGTTTTTTGCATTTGTGAAAGGCGAGCTGCTTTGTATGTATCTTTTCGCCCGTATTATAGGCGGCTAAAAAATCGTTTTCGCGGCGTTTTTTGATTTCCGCCTCGATTTTACAAATTCTTTCTACAATATCCCTCATCTTCTTAGAAAATCCCCCAAAAACCGCCACCAAACACAATTTATAATGAGTTGTGCTATGCACATAAATTGGCTTTCGCCGTGAATTGAAAACCTGCGGTGTTCATGATTTGACGGCTATGCCGTCATTATTGTAATATTTCCACAACGCAAAACCCTGTTTTGCAATTCATGGACCAACGGCACAATTCATGAAACTTGTTTCAATTCATGCGGCTACGCCGCAATTCATTTCCCCATGTTATTATGAAAAAACTACTTATACGGGCATTTCTGCCCCTGCTTATCTTCCTATATCTGTTCTTTCCGTTTCAAGCGCCGCCGTGTAAAGCGTCGGCGCAAACGACATTATCCTTGGCCACCGAAACGCCCGAATCGGGTACGTATGCCTGCATTTTATCTGATAACGCCTATTTTTATCTATCCCAAAACGGCAAGGACGGCGTATTTTTACTCCCCAAAACCTACTACGTACACCTACTTTCTTACGGCACAAGTTATTGCAAAGTTCAATACTTAGAAACGGACGCACACACGCAAAAGCTAACGGGCTACGTCCGCACCGAACACCTCGCTTTCGTCGATTACGTCCCCAAACGCCCTTACCTTACCTACGTATTCGATTTAACCTACCGTTTAGAAAACACCACGCCCGATGACGGCGACGGCTTTACCGAGCTCACCCTTACCTGCGCCTACTACGGCGATTACCCCATCGGCGAGCAAATTTGGTGCTACGTTTTGCGGGAGGGCGAATTCGGCTACGTCCCCAAACCCGAATACCTCGAATTTGAAGAAAACACCGAATACGCCGATTACCTCGCCGCGCAGCAACCAGCCACTAACCCTGAACCAAACGGCAAGCAAAAATCCTCTTCCTCACCCGCGCAAATTGCCATTCTAATTACCCTTTGCCTGCTCGTTCCCCTACTCGCCGCGCTCATTTTAAAATCCCCGCGCAAACCTCCATACGACGCGGAAGACTAACCTTCCGTTTTATCATCTAAAAATCTCCGTTCATCTGCGGAGATTTTTTTGTCTTTCCCCAGCTCCACAAACTGATGTATTTTACGAAATATCCCCAAATCTTTAAACTTTTCTTCATAAAGCTTTTGGGTAACGCCAGCATAAAAGAGCATCGCCCCAAGCTTGTCCGCCAAACGGCTCTGCCGTCTAAAATACATGCGCTGACTGCAACCCCGCTCCCCGCCCTTGCGCTTTTCGGCTTGTCCACTCAGAAAATCACGGAGTTTTTTCGTGTGCCCGAAATAACGAATCTCGATCAACGTCCGCTCTTCGTCCGTCAGTTTTCCAATAACGGTTTCGACGATCGTTTTCAGCCATTCCAGCCTATTCTTTTCGATAATTTCGCCCGCGAGATATTCTGCCAGACGTTCGGTTGTCAAATTGCTATCGTAAGAGAGCACCGCTTTATTGCGGATA
>JBGVQH010000002.1:0-6430 GCA_045127475.1 Candidatus Scatosoma sp. | reverse complement strand
CGGCGACAAGCCGTATTCCGTGCGGAAAGTCTTTGCGAAATAACTGCAATCGTGAAAACCGCAGGAAAAGGCGATTTCCGTAATCGATTTTTCGGTGTTTAAAAGTGCCCATTTTGCGCGCTCCAAACGATACATTGTGAGGTAATTTGCAAAGCAGCAACCAAACGTCTTTTTAAAGATACGGCAAAAATAACTAACGTTGACGTATAATGCGGTCGCGACGTCGCGTGCGGTAATTTGCGTGTGAAAATGTTCCGAAATATAGGATAAGACGTGTTTGGCAAAATCGGTTTTGGATTTGTTTTGAACGTTTTTTGTCAGCGTTTCGTACCGTTTCAAGGTGGAAAAAAGCAAGGAAATATAGCCAACCGATTCCATTTCCCAACCGTTGTTTTGTTGCTCGCAAGCGTAAAACGCTCTTTTAATGCAGTCGAACATAAAAGGTGCGTGCGTGCTGTTGGCGCAAATACAATGCTCCAAATTCATTGTGCCCGTTTCAAGCGCGGAAACAAGTGCGTTGTCGCACAAAAGACTGCCATCGAAACAAATGCAAAGGTAGGACGTGACAAAATTTTTGTTTGATTTTATGCGGTGCAGGGCGTACGGCGGTATGATAACGACGTCGCCCGTTTTAATGGTATAAAAGCAAGAATCGACGTACAGCTCCGCTTGTCCCTCTAATACGGCAAGAAGTTCAAACTCCTTGTGCTGATGGGAAACTGCGCCTCCCTCGCTATAATCGCATTGTGCCTTATAGATGGCGAGGGATATGGTCGTGTAGCGTTTTCTGAATTCTTCTTGGAACATAATTCTGCCTTAAGTCAATACAGTTTTATTTTTTTGTCAATTTTTATATAGAAATTGGATAAAAGTTATAATATAATTATACTTACAAAACCACCTTTGTCAATAGATAAGGAGCAAAAAAATGAAAAAAATTATAATTATTTACGGCAATGATTTGGGCGTTCTTCAACGTAGGGCGATGGAAACGATATCGGTTTTCTGTCAAGAAAACACTAACGAATATCCCGTGTGCTATCGTTACGACGAAGAATTTGATACTACGGACGCTAGATTGATATATTTGGGAACAAAGAAAAGCAACCCGAAAGTAGCGGAATTATCAGACGTGACGTTGACAAAAGCGGAAGAATATTATATCAACGTCAAAGGCGACGTCGTGTTGATTGAAGGGTATGACGACGCGGGTGTGCTGTACGGCGCAATCGATTTTTACCATAAATATATTATGCGTTATATGCACCACGATTCCCGTCCCGGTTGGGCGAATATGTTCGTATGGGTTGATTGGTTGGATTTTAAAGAACAATCCGCGCCCGCGGTGTCTGGTCGCGGGCTTTGGACGTGGGGGCACGTGATTTACGATTACAAAAAATATTTCGATCACATGATGCTTTTAAAGATGAACCGCGTTGTGATTTGGAACGACTTTGCTCCTTTTAACGCTGACGAGATTGTGGAATACGCACATTCTTGTAATATCAAGGTAATTTGGGGGTTTTCGTGGCTGTGGGATACCGCTTGTAACCGTGTCGACCCGTCCAAATTAGACGGCAAAGATAAGGAGATTTTGCAAAAATACGAACGCGAATACGCAAATGTTAAAGGCGACGGGATTTATTTCCAAACCTTTACCGAGCTTACCGAAGACAATATCAACGGCGTGGTTGTAGCCAACGCCGCAACCGATTTCGTTAATAAAACGGCAAAGCTGTTCTATGAAAAATATCCCGATTTGCAAATCGAGTTCGGTTTACACGCGACCTCGGTAAAAGACCGTTTGCCGTCGATTGCGCAAGTAGACGCTCGCATGAAAATCGTATGGGAAGATTGCGGCGCGTTCCCGTTCGATTATCTTGCGTCGAAAATCGATACGTTTGACGACACGAAAGCGTTGGTCGGCGAAATTGCGAACTTGCGCGGCAAGGAAGATCGGTTTGGTGTGGTAACCAAGGGTATTACCAACCTTGATTGGGGGCAGTTCCGTCATCTTACAGGCAGACAGAATATCGGCGTAAGCTCGCAAAAAATGAAACGTGAATTGGTTGTAAAGCGCCATAACATTTGGAAATACGTGCAGGCGTGTTGGATTGCAAATGCCGATAAAGCGTTGGAAATGGTGGAGGAAATGCGCCGCTTAAAGGACGGGAAACTCAGTATTGACGCGCTGGTAGAAGACGGTATTTTCGAGGAAACCGTTATGTATCCCGTTGCGTTGTATGCGGAAATGCTGTGGGACACGAAAACGCCGTTAAAGAAGATGATGAAAGAGGTAGCGCTGCGCAGCTACGTGACCTTTGCATAAAGATAAATGATAAATCCCCGAACCATTGGGCTGGTTCGGGGATAATTTTATTGCCTAATATTTAAATAGTTTCGACATTGATAAGGTTAGAGTTGCCGCTCTTGCCGTTCGGCGTGCCGCCCGTGATAACGATAGTGTCGCCTTTCTTTACCAAACCGCTCTGTTTTGCGATTTGTTTTGCAAAATAGAACAGAATATCAATCGAGGTGTATTCTTCTGTCAGTCTGGGCAAAACGCCCCAACTGAGTGCCAGCTGTCGATAGGCGTGAATATCCGTTGTGATGCCGATAATGTTGATGTTCGGACGGAAACGGGAAACTTTACGTGCGGTGCCGCCTGTACGCGTGCAAACAACGATAGCACTCGCATTCAAATCTTTTGCCAGCGTAGCAGCAGAGTGTGAGAGTGCCTCTGCGGTTGTTTCGATTTCAAAGCTGTCGATGTCGATAGTTTGGATGTATTCGGTGTGCGTTTCCGCGTGGGCAACGATTTTTGCCATAGCGGCTACCGATTGCACGGGGTATTCGCCTGCGGCGGTTTCACCCGACAACATAACGGCGGAAGTACCGTCAAATACGGCGTTTGCAACGTCGGAAATTTCCGCTCTGGTCGGGCGTGCGTTATGAATCATAGATTCCAGCATTTCCGTTGCTGTGATAACGCGTTTACCGTGGATACGGCACTCAGAAATAATGTGTTTTTGTGCATTGGGAAGTTCTACGTAAGGAAGTTCCACGCCAAGGTCGCCACGTGCAACCATAATACCGTCGGAAACTTTCATAATATCCAAAAGATTGTTTACGCCTGCGCGGTTTTCAATTTTTGCAATCACGTCGATATGCGAACCGCCATGTTCTTTCAAGAAAGTTTTTGCATCAATGACGTCCTGTGCTTTGGAAACAAAGGAAAGGGCTACAAAATCTACGTCCTGTTCAATGCCGAACAACAGGTCGGCTTTGTCTTGATCGGACAAAAAGTCAAGGTGCAGTTCTTTGTCGGGGAAAAACATGGATTTGCGGCTGGAAAGCACGCCGCCAACCTCGACAACGCAATGTACGTTGGGAGCTTTGACTTCGGTTACGCGGAACACGATCATGCCGTTATTCAGTAAGATTTTATCGTCGGGGATAAGATCTTCGCAAATGCCTGCGTATGAAACGCTGACGCGCGTTTGATCGCCTTCAATATCTTCCGTTGTAAAAGTGAACGAATCGCCTTCGTTTAATTGAATTTTGCCGTCTTTAAAGGTTTTAATACGGAATTCAGGGCCTTTGGTGTCCAAAAGAATGGGAAGGGGAAGCTGTTTTTCGTCGCGAACTTCTTTAATCATAGCGATTTTTTTGGCAAAATCTTCGTGTGTTCCGTGTGAAAAGTTTAATCGAACGATGTCCATACCTGCATCTGCCATTTTTGAAAATGTTGCCTTGTTGTCGCAAGCAGGACCGATTGTACAAATAATTTTCGTTTTCTTCATAGATAGCTCCTACGAATGTTGTGCGCATATCATAATGATAAAAACGCCACATACACCCATTATAAATTTCCCTATAATTTTACTCTTTTTTCTATAAAAAAGCAAGGAAAAATAGGTGCAATTTTCAAATAAAAGTGCTATAATAATAAAAGATTTGAGTTTGTTATACGGTCGCGGAGCTTTTTAAGCTATGAGGAAAGTCCGAGCTGCATAGGACAGGGTGCCTGATAACGTCAGGCAAGGGCGACCTTCGGGACAGTGCAACATAAATAAACCGCCGTATTTTACGGTAAGGATGGAAAGGCGAGGTAAGAGCTCACCGACGCGTTGGCAACAACGCGTGCCATGTAAACCCCACCCGCTGCAAGATTGGGTATCCGTCAATAGGGCTGTCCGTCCGACGGAATACCGTGAATATCGCTTGAGCTTGTCGGCGACGGCAAGCCTAGATAAATGACCGTACACGACAGAACTCGGCTTACAGACAAACTCAAATCCTTTTATTTTACGGCGTTTTCCTTGTATTGCATAGGGAAAACGCCCGTTTTTTTACAAGAATCTCATAGGATAACAAAGTGGTTATTTTTTTTGTGAAAAGAGGGCTGTTATGTTACGCATAGATATTATGTCAAGCATAATAAAATGCGCAATCCCTTTAAAATAAAGGACTATGTCAGACATAATACCTATGTCTAACATAGAACCAAGGAAAAATAAAATGATTTTTGCATAGTACAAACCGTCCAAAACATACGATATTTTCAAAGGGGGAATTGGGGTATGTTTTTAGAGTTTATTTGGACGTTGTTGGGTAGAATTGTATTTTTCACAGGAGCGATTGGGTCAAAAAATTCCTTTGCAAAGCCATTGTCAAAAGAGGATGAAGAAAAGTATGTAGAATTGTCGGCAAAGGGGGATAAGGAGGCGAAAGAGATTTTAATAAAGCACAATATGCGATTGGTTGCGCATATCGTTAAAAAGTACACGGGAGCAGCAGAAACGGATGATTTAATTTCGGTGGGAAGTATTGGGTTGATAAAAGCAATCAACACGTATAAACCTGGACACGGCACAGCGCTTGCGACTTATACTGCTCGGTGCATTGAAAATGAGATTTTGATGCTAATCCGTGCGAATAAAAAGCATAAAAATACTTTATCTTTATCCGATCCGGTTGGTACGGACAAAGATGGTAACGAATTAACCCTTATGGATTTGCTTTTTGAAAAGGAGGACTGTGTTTTTGAGGAAGTGGAACGCTCGGTTCAAAGAGAAAAGCTGTTACAGCAAATTAAAAAGATTTTATCCGAGCGAGAATATACGATCATTTGCCTTAGATACGCGTTAAAAGGTGGAATCCCCCTGCCGCAGAGAGAGGTTGCAAAAGTTTTAAAAATATCCCGCTCGTATATATCGAGAATAGAAAAGCATGCCATTGAAAAATTGCGTGCACGCTTACGGGCGGAAGATTTTTTAGATTGATAGAGCAGAATTTTTCCAAACGCCGTTAAGTCGGCGTTTTGTTTTTGCGCGGCCTGCGTATAAAATAAAGCGTGCGTATAAAATAAAAAAATAAAAAGAAAAAAGAAAATTTTTGTTTATCAATAGTTGATATTTTTGGGAATATGTGGTATACTAATGATTGGTATAAGGGAAAATGTGGTATTTTTTGCGTGGACAAGCAGAAAAACACGCAAAAAAATGCCATATAAAACTCTTTGCTGTATGAAAATGATAAAAATATTTTTGGAGGAATTCATAATGACTATCTCTACCGAAGTTCAAGAGATGTACTGCGTTGCAAAAGGCGCAGGCGTTGCTCGTCATGAAAACGCTGCTATTCCCGAAGAAGGCAAGTGGATTCATGCAAAAGAAATCAAAGATATCAGCGGTTTTACCCACGGTATCGGTTGGTGCGCACCCCAACAGGGCGCATGTAAGCTTTCCCTTAATATTAAAGAGGGGATTATTCAAGAAGCACTCGTTGAAACGATTGGTTGCTCGGGTATGACGCACTCGGCTGCTATGGCTGCGGAAATTTTACCTGGCAAAACGCCTTTGGAAGCGCTCAACACCGACTTGGTTTGCGACGCAATCAACACGGCTATGAGAGAATTGTTCTTGCAAATCGTATACGGCAGATCGCAGTCTGCGTTCTCCGACGACGGTTTGGTTATCGGTGCGGGTTTGGAAGACCTTGGTAAAGGACACCGTTCGCAGGTTGGTACGATGTACTCTACCTTGCAAAAGGGCGTTAGATACCTCGAAATGGCAGAAGGCTACGTAACCCGTCTTGCTCTTGATGCAAACAACGAAGTTATCGGTTACGAATTCGTTTCTCTTGGCAAAATGACCGACTTTATCAAGAAGGGCATGGAACCCAACGAAGCGTACAAGAAGGCTATGGGCCACTACGGCAGATTCTCTGCGGAACAGGGCGCGGTGAAGTTCATCGACCCTCGTAAGGAATTATAAAAGGAGGAAAAGAAAATGGCTTTATTTGAAGGTTATGAAAGAAGAATTGATAAAATCAATGGCGTTTTGAAAGAATACGGTATTTCCTCCGTAGAAGAATGTAGAGAAATTTGCCTTGCAAAGGGTGTTGACTGCGACAAAATCGTTCGCGC
>JBGVQH010000001.1:0-5782 GCA_045127475.1 Candidatus Scatosoma sp. | reverse complement strand
TAAGAATTTGCAGGAATAATTAGTAATTCCACTTAGATTCTCCAAATAGGGGATGTTGTTTTTCAGAGAAAAGAGGTATACTTTTTCTACAAAGAACAAACGGAGGTAGAGAAAATGAATCAACAAGCAACGGGAAAGTTTATAGCACAAAAAAGAAAAGAGAAAAGTCTTACACAGGAACAGTTGGCAGAAAAGCTTGGAGTATCAACTTGCAAAATTAACTAAAATATGCTATAATATCTATAAAGAAATAAATATTTTTTTAATAAAGAAAAGGAGTTTTACAAATGAAAAAGTTAAAGAATAATACTACATAATTATATATAGAACATAAAACTTTGGAAATATGAATTATCAGGAATTGGAGAAAATATTCGGTTATTTAAGTACGATTCCAGATAGCAAGAGAGAAAAAGCATTTGAAACTTTGATGAGATTATCTGGTTTTGATGAAACGGAAAATCAAAGCCAAAGTAAGGAAGAAGTTAGCAAAGATAATTCGTTTAATGACCGTACAGTAGAAGAAACATCTGATACTACGACACTTTTGAAATTAAAAACTAAGGAGATTTCAAAAATGCCTACGAGATTTAAAAAGGAATTATTGATTAATGATAGGACAGTGCGTTGTAGAAAACGACAAAGCGGACGTCATACTTATAATTACGAATTAAGATACAGAAGAAATGGGATTTCAATCCAAGTAAGCAGTAATAATTTAGACGTCGCAATACAAAAATTTATTGCTGCAACCTGGGAGTATGAAAAGAGAAAACAGGAACAAGAAGCAATTCGTTCGGAAGATGGAACAATTGTTCCCGAAGTTTTTGACGCGTTTTCAATTTTTTACTTTGAAAAGTACAGAAAAAGAAAGGTTTCTAAGATAACTTATGATAACGATATGTATCGTTATAAAAAGCATCTCAGACCTCTCTTTGGGGACAAGCTTGTAAAAGATATAACTTCAATTCAGTGCCAATCCTTATTGGATGATTTATTGGCGCGTGGAATGTCAAAGACGAATAATGAAATTTATTCTATGTTGAATGGTATTTTTAAAATGGCTGTTGCTCATGGGATTATTGAAAAAAATCCAATGGCTATAGTTATAATTGAAAAACATCAACGTCAACACGGAACGGCTTTGACTAAAGATGAGGAAAAGGTTTTATTGGCTGGAGTTAAGAATTCAAGAAGCGAATTGTGTATAGCGGTTGCCTTGTATACAGGATTACGACCTAATGAGCTCGAAACTGCAAAAGTAAGCGGAAAATTTATTGTTGCAGTGAATTCAAAGAGAAAAGGTGGTAAAGTAGAATATAAGAAAATACCGATTACGAAGATGTTGAAACCGTATTTAAAAGGGGTAAATGAAATTACTGGGCCTTCTTTAAAATGTCTTCGAAAAGATTTTAATCAAGTTTTACCTAATCATATTTTTTACGATTTACGTACAACATTTTATACGCGTTGTGAAGAATGTGGAGTCGCGCCACCTGCAAGAGACCATTTTGTAGGGCATAGCAGCGGTGTTTTAAATAATACATATACTGACCTTTCCGATGAATATTTACTCAAAGAAGGAGAGAAGTTGTATTGGTAAGGTAGAATTGTAAATGGTTCAGGGAAAAGATAAAAATAGGGGATTTAGTGTTTTTGAGATTTTGTGCCCCAAAATTTCAGGGGATTTATGCCCCAAAATGTGCCCCAAATCGTGCAAGCGAAGAAAAAATTGACGATAATTTATACATAAATACATAGAAAAAAGCCCATTTATGCAGGCTTTTCTGCATAAATGGGCAATTTCTGGTGGACGATCAGGGACTCGAACCCTGGGCCCACTGATTAAGAGTCAGTTGCTCTACCAGCTGAGCTAATCATCCAGAAATGGTGGTCCATCGGAGACTCGAACTCCGGACACCCTGATTAAAAATCAGGTGCTCTACCGACTGAGCTAATGGGCCGTGTTTGCCTTTGAACGGTGTTGCCACCTATGGCTGGGGTGGCAGGATTTGAACCTACGAATGCCGGAATCAAAATCCGGTGCCTTAACCACTTGGCGACACCCCAGTGTGCAAAAATAAGTGGGGCGGGCAGAGAGAATCGAACTCACGACCTCCAGGGCCACAATCTGGCGCTCTAACCAACTGAGCTATGCCCGCCATATATTGGTGCGCCTGAAGAGATTCGAACTCCTGACACACGGCTTAGAAGGCCGTTGCTCTATCCAACTGAGCTACAGGCGCATACGACGCTCTTCTAAAAGAAAGTGGAGCGGGTGATGGGAATCGAACCCACGCGGCCAGCTTGGAAGGCTGGAATTCTACCATTGAACTACACCCGCATTTCGTCGCAATTCACCGCCGCATCGACAACGCTTGTATATAATAGCATTATTCCAAGGAATTGTCAAATATTTTTCGCCGTTTTTTGCAAATTTTTCCGAAAAAATTTTATTTATTTTTTACAAAGGTGTGGGAAAAGGGAGAGCAGAGAAAAGTTTGCGAAAAAATTGTAAAACTTGCCGTCCGTTTGCTTGTGTAATTTCCAAGAAATGTGTTATAATATGAAAAACGCGCATGTGGATGCGCGCGTGTTGCGGATACAACGCTTGTTTTTGCGGTCAATCACCGCAAAACGAAAAAGGAAAAACCTGAACGGAAGAGTAGAACCCACAGGTAAATATTCAATACACCCAACAAGGGCATCAGCACCATCAGCAATAAATCCGAGCGTTTGTATTTAAAAATAAACATACAGACGTACAAGGTAATTGCACCGCCGAGTAAGCCTGTAATCAGCAATTTTCCCGTGATTTTTTCGGGCGGTTTTTGGGTATTTTGCGCGTTGGCGGTTTGCTCGGTTGCGTTTTCGTTGTCTGTTCGAAAGGGCGGGGTTTGGCACTGAAATTCCGATTGTCTATCCTTATCGCGCAGGGTTTTGATTTGTAAAAAGGCGTAAAAATTGATTGCTAAAATATAGGCGACGAGTAATACGTACAAAATAACCATATTAAGAGTATGTACCAAAAACAAGCAAATAATAACAGAGGTGTTTATATTATGAAAAAAAGAGCATTGGTAAGCGTTTCCGATAAAACGGGCATTGTCGAATTTTGTCAAAGACTGATTGCGTGCGATTACGAAATCATCTCGACGGGTGGTACGGCAAAGGCGCTCAAAGACGCAGGTCTTCCCGTAATTGGTATTAGCGAATTGACGGGTTTCCCCGAATGTCTTGACGGCAGAGTAAAAACTCTGCATCCGATTGTGCACGCAGGGTTGTTGGCGATGCGCTCCAACCCCGAACATATGGAACAGCTTGAAAAGTTGGGCATCAATACGATTGATATCGTGGCTGTGAACCTGTATCCGTTTAAAGCGACGATTTCCAAACCCGACGTAACCTTTGCGGACGCGGTGGAAAATATCGACATCGGCGGTCCTACCATGATCCGCGCAGCGGCGAAGAACTATCAGGACGTAGCCGTTGTTGTTGACCCTAAAGATTATGAAAGAGTGCTTTCGGAGCTGGAAAGCGGTGAAATTACGCTGGACACCAAAAAATATTTGCAATACAAAGTATTTGCGCATACGGCGGTTTATGATAGCATGATTTCCAACTATTTGGCACAGCAGCTCGATATTCGTTATCCCGACAGCATTACGTTTGCCTACGAAAAAACGCAAGATATGCGTTACGGTGAAAATCCTCATCAGGGTGCGTCCTATTATAGTGAAGAATTTATCCGCGCGGGCTCGCTTTCCAAGGCGAAACAGCTTTGGGGTAAGGAACTTTCCTATAACAATATCAACGATGCAAACGGTGCTTTGGAACTTGTCAAGGAATTTGACGAACCCTGCGTAGTGGCTTGTAAACACGCAAATCCTTGTGGCGTGGGCGTTGGTGCTACCATTCACGAGGCTTATATCAAGGCGTACGAAAGCGACCCCGTGTCCGTATTTGGCGGCATTTTGGCGATTAACGGGCAGGTGGACGAGGCGACGGCGACCGAAATCAATAAGATTTTCATTGAAATCGTGATTGCGGAAAGCTACACCGACGGTGCGTTGGAAATTCTGAAAGCGAAAAAGAATATCCGCCTTTTGGAATTGCCTGATATCAAGGCAAAGAGAGAGTCAAGCGCGTACGATATGAAGAAAGTGTACGGCGGTTTGTTGATTCAGGATTATGACAACACGCTGTTCGCGCCCGAGAATTTGAAAGTGGTAACAAAACGTGCGCCTACGGACGAAGAAATGAAAGCGTTAATGTTCAACTGGAAAGTCGTGAAACACACCAAATCTAACGCAATCGTCGTGGGTAAAGCGGACAGAACGACGGGTATCGGTATGGGGCAAACGAACCGTATTTGGGCGGCTCAGCAGGCGATTGCGCACGCAGGCGACGAAATCAAAGGCTCGGTAATGGCGTCCGACGCGTTCTTCCCGTTCCCCGATTGCGTAGAAGAATGTGTAAAAGCGGGCATTACGGCGATTGTACAGCCGGGCGGTAGTATTAAAGACCAGCTCTCTATCGACGCGTGCGATGCGGCAGGGATTGCCATGATTTTCGTCGGCGAAAGACATTTTAAACACTGATTTTAGCAGGATAAAAGGGGCGGCAGATAATGCCGTCCCTTTTCGTTTAAAAGAAGAAAATATTTTCAAATTTTTCGTCGAGGGCAAGACAGAGCAAAAGGGCTAATCTTGCCGACGGATTAAATTGATTTTTCTCGATAGAAATAATCGTTTGGCGAGTTGTTCCTACCGTTTTTGCCAACTCTTCCTGTGATATTTTTTTTACGGTTCGCAATTCTTTTAATCGGTTTTGTAAAATCAAATCGTTGTTCATGTTAGAGGACTCCCGTGTTTCGTAAGATATAAAACGTAATCATTATAATTGCGCCAACGCTTTCCAAAATTGCGCCGATTAAAACCCCTTTGGGGCGTTTTGCAATAAAATAGGAGCAAAAATAGAACACGCTTGCCCACGTGAAACAGACCGTGGCAAGAGCGTAAATTGCTGAGTAATGTCCCAACGCGCCCTCAATAATCATGAAGGCAACGGCAACAATACAGGCACAAATATTGCCTATCCAGCTCGATTTATTGATTTTCGCTTTTTCCATTTCGCCGACGACGGCTTTCTTTTGCTTTGCCTTTTCTAAAATTTCTTGTTTTTCCATAGATATTCTCCTTGTTTTATTTATGAAAACAATTCGCGTTGTTTTCGTTGCGCACCGAAAAACATAGTGTAAAGTTTTCATTACATTTATACTATAACACGGAAAAGAATAGATGTCAAGTATTCTTTACATATTTTTTGAAAAAAATTTAAGAAAGGGGAAAAAGGGTAAAAAAGCGGGGGAAAAACAGTTGCAATTTTGTTTTGAATAAGATATAATATAAAAGCTTGTTGCAGAGATGGCGGAGCGGTCGAACGCGCACGATTCGAAATCGTGTTATGCAGGAATGTATACAAGGGTTCAAATCCCTTTCTCTGCGCCACGAAAAAAGGAAGGACTTGTGCCTTCCTTTTTTCGTGGTGAAAACAAAGAGTCGCTTGAAACCTTGCGGTATCAAGGGTTCACGCGAGGAGCGAAAATTGAAAAAGTTTAATAGATTGTCGGGGAGAAGTGAGCGACGACGCTTTGTTGCAAAGCAACAAAATATTTCTCTGCGCCACGAAAAAGACGTACCATTTTCGGTATGTCTTTTTCGTTTTGCATTCATATAAAAAGAGTTTACAAAAATTATTGTTTGTTTCGATATGCGCGCGG